>DFIA01000026.1:579-8802 GCA_002372015.1 Bacteroidales bacterium UBA3709
TATGGATATTTCTGATATATCCCGAGCCACAATTCGCCAGTGCGTAGCAGTTGCCAATAAGCTTGAGGCTATTAACGATATGCGTTTTATTCATCTGGAGATAGGTGTACCCGGAATTTTAGCCTGCCCGGTTGGTATAGAAGCTCAAAAAGCCGCGTTAGACAGCAATATAGCCCACGAATATCCCCCTATCGGCGGTATTCCTATTCTAAAACAGAATGCTTCTAAATTCTTAAAGGCTTTTGCAAATGTAGATATAACTCCGGAGTGCATTGTTCCTACGGTTGGTTCTATGCAGGGGAGCATGAATCTTATACTGGAGTGCTCGCAACTCAATCCGGAGAAAGACACAATACTTTATATCAATCCCGGATTTGCTCCTAACATGCTCCAGGCCAAGGTACAGGGCATTAAAACAGAATCTTTTGATATTTACGAGTTTAGGGCAGATAAATTACGTGCAAAACTTGAGCAGTATATGTCAAAGGGAAACATTGCGGCAGTTCTGTATTCTAACCCTAATAACCCTGCATGGATTTGCCTGAGCGAAGATGAATTAAAAACCATAGGTGAACTTGCTACAAAATACGATGTGGTTGTGCTGGAAGATCTCGCATATTTCTGCATGGACTTTAGAGTTGATCTTTCAAAGCCGGGAGAGCCACCTTTCCAAGCAACAGTTTCTAAGTACACAGACAACTACGTTATAATGATGTCTTCTTCAAAGATATTCAGTTATGCCGGAGAGAGAATTGCAGTAGTATGCTTCTCTCCAAAACTGTATAACAGAGAATATCCTGCACTGAGAGAGAGATATGGCCTGGGTAGGATGGGCGATAATTTTATATTAACGTACTTGTATGTAGCCTCTTCCGGTGTTTCACATTCTGCGCAATATGCCTATGCCGCACTTCTTGGGGGTGCTGCAGAAGGTAAAATAGATTTCATATCAGAAATGGCCAAGTACGGGCAAAGAGCACATAGGTCTAAAGAAATTTTTGAAAAGCACGGCTTCCACATTGTTTATGATAAAGACTTAGACCGTAAGGTGGGCGATGGCTTTTTCTATACCATTGGCTACAAAGACTTGAGTTGTTCAGAACTTATGTTCGATCTTATGAGATGCGGCATCACTGCCATTTCTTTAGATTCCACCGGCAGCAGGCAGAAAGGAATAAGGGCCTGTGTTTCCAGATTAAGCTCAGAGGAAGACTTCAACAGCCTAAACAACAGGCTTGCAATGTTTGTTCAGATTCAGAAAGAGAAGTAGTGGTATGGTAAAAATAGACTATGTTAGTGCGGCAGAAGCCGTAAAATGTGTTAAAAGCGGAGATGGTGTTTATTTTCAAGGAAGTACTGCGGTACCGGAAGTTCTGCAACAAGCCTTGGCCAACAGAGCAGAAGAGCTTTGCGATGTAAAAATTTATAGTGCTTTCTGCATACCAAGAGGAGTTGCACCTTTTTGCAAGCCGGAATATAGAGATTCCTTTATTACAAGAAGTTTGTTCTTGTGTGCAGATCAAAGAGAATGGGTTGCAAGCGGAAACGGAAGCATGATTCCAGCTTTTTTAGGAGAAATTCCTTTTCTATTCAGATCTAAGCAATTACCTGTAAATGTTGCTTTTATAAATTGCTCCCTGCCAGATGAAGAAGGGTTTTGCAGCTACGGCATATCGGCAGACTTGGCTGTTTCTGCCGTGGAGAGCGCCGATTTTGTTGTAGCACAAATCAATAAAAGCATGCCATATCTGTACGGAGGTGCCAGAATACATATTTCCAAGATACATGCTGCAGTAGAGTGTGATATACCTCCTGTAGCCTTAGAGTTTGGAGAGCCTACCGATATAGAGATTGCCATAGGAAACAACATTGCAGCAGAAATTCCAGATGGTGCCACACTGCAAATTGGCGTGGGCGGCATACCAAATGCTGTTCTTAATGCCATAAAGCATCATAAGCATCTTGGGCTACATACAGAAGCTATGACAGATGGCGTGGTAAGGCTTGTGGAAGAGGGTGTTATAGATAACTCCCTAAAGAAGTTCAGGCCTGGAAAAAGCGTAGGTTCGTTAGCCTTGGGTTCAAAGAGAATGTACGAGTTTCTGCATTACAATAAAGATGTGGAATTTTACGATGTAGCACTAACCAACGACCCTCAGATAATTAGACAGAATCCTAAGGTGATGGCTATAAATTCTGCATTGGAAATAGACCTTACCGGGCAGATATGTGCAGACAGCATAGGAGAAAAAATCTTCTCAAGTGTTGGCGGTCAGCACGATTTCATGTATGGCGGCGCACTCTCTGAGGGTGGTAAAACCTTCATTGCCTTACCGGCAGCCACCAATAAAGGAAAGAGCAAGATAGTTCCAACCTTAACCCCTGGAGCCGGCGTAGTAACCACCAGATTTCAAGCTCAATACATAGCCACAGAATTTGGTATAGCCTATCTGAGAAATAAAGATTTGGCACAAAGAGCCAAAGCCCTGATAGAAATAGCGCACCCTGCTCATCGCGAAGAACTTGAGAAAGCTGCCTGCAAGCGTTTTGGGTACTCTTTCCTCAGACTTAAATAATTACCAACTTAAATAATAATTACTGGTGCGCCGGCCTGAGAAGGTCGGCCACTGTTTTAACAGGATTGAATGTAGAGAGCGGCACCTCCACAAACTGCGTATTCCAGCGGCTCATCGAGCCATTCCACAAACCCGGCAGTTCGGTGTACCTCGCTTTGCGCGAGCCGAAAGTTTTTTCTACGCTAAGACCGGTAGAGGAATCTACAAAATTCTGCAGATGGAACACTTCTCCTTCTGAATTCTTTATACAGCATACTATATCTACAGGATTAAAGTGTGTTGCTGTTTTCATCAGAGATTTGTCTTCTATCTGCACACTTTCCAATATCTGATTAGAAGTTGTGGAGTCTGGTTCTTTGCACACAAAAGGCCCACCACCAGGCTCTCCCTCGTTTACAACCATACCGCATACTCTAAGCGGACGGTTGAGCTTGGTATAAATTTCTTCTCTTGATACTGTTGGTTCAAAGGCTATCCCAAATTCGCTTCTAAGCATATCCAACACATCCCCTATTGGTTGATTACTCTTTACAATCTCCAAGGCATGTTCTATTTTATTTCTTAGAATAACAGCCCTGCCTAAAAGTATCTTTTTCCAAGTTACCGTATCTGCCAAATGAGTTTCTTTTACAACATTATCTATGTTTTTGATAAATATGAAATCTTCTGTACACTGCTGTAAATTGCCCAACAAGGCACCATGGCCGGCTGGTCTTTTGAGAATACTGCCATCTTCCTTTACAAAAGGTTTACCATCAGCATCATAGGCCGTTACGTCTGTAGAAGGGTCTTGTACACTAAAATGTACTCTATATCTACACTCTAAGAGTTTTTCGTATTTAGGAATAGTTGCATCTGCAAGTTGTCTGAACTCTGAAAGATGCTCCTCAGAAACCGTAAAATACAGATTAACTTCTCCGGCATTGTTTTTTGCGTATTTGGCGCCTTCTACAAGATGTTCTTCAAATGGAGTACGCACAAAATCGGCATATCTATGAAAAGGCAATAAACCTTTAGGAGTAGAAGCTAATTTTTCCTTCTCTAAAGAAAAATCTATCGGGGTAAGTTTTTTCAGCTTGATGCGTAGCTGCTCAGCCTGAGCACCTTCTTCAAATAAAGGCTTAAACATTCTGGTAGCTGCTCCACTTGCAGGAGTAAATTTGCATAAACTACCGATAAAAGTTTCCGCCGCTCCTATAGCCTCTTTTTGTTGCGCCTCAGATAATTTTTTTATAGTACCATCCGATACGCTTGCGGCTTTCTCAATAATCAAACTCATTTCTGTATTTATAGTGTTTACGTATTATTTCAAAATTTTCGGGCTGCTCTCTAAGTTCCGAATCTAAATCTCCTATTGGGAAAAACGATAAAAGCTGCGGATTTAGGGGAGCATTCAAGTCTAAACGATGGGTAGTTTGCCCGGCAGAACAAGTAAAGTCTTTAAGCTCCGCAATATCCATAAATTCAGCTACCGCCCTTATAACAGCATCGGTTGCATTCCTTTTGCCTTCTTCTGAGTAGCCGGCTATATGCGGTGTAGCAACAACACTTCTTAGGAGCATCTGCTGAGAAATAGCAGGTTCATGCTGCCATACATCGCAGATAAAATCGCCCAATCTTGAAGAAGACAACAAGTTACTGTCTTCTACAACCTCCCCTCTTGAAGAATTAACCAAAACGGCCCCCGGTTTTATAAGCGAAAAGAAACGCTTGTTTGCCAGATTTATAGTAGAATTATTTAACGGTGTGTGCAGGGTTACTATATCTGAGTTTTCTAATACTTCTTCCAAAGAATAATAGGTTTGCGCATCTGCTTCCAACATAGTGCCGGCTCTTAGCTTCTGCTTTTGCAACTCTGCTTTTGGAGGGTCGTTTCTAAGTACATTGAACCCCATTCTGTCTGCCAGAACAGCCACCTTTTCACCTATGTTACCCGCCCCTATAACACCTATCGTAAGTTTGCTTCTTTCTTGCCTGTTTTCTGGAAGATGTCCACTGTAGGCCAATGAAGTAAAAAAATATTGCATCACTGCTTTACTATTGCAACCACGAGCATTAGATACGCATATAGAGTGCGTATTGCAGTATGATAAATCGATATGATCCAAGCCTATAGTGGCAGATGCTATCAACCTTACATTAGCCCCGCTTAGCAGGGATGAAGTACATTTTGTTCTGGTTCTCACCACTAACACCACCTCTTCCCTACCGCACTCCAACAGAGGTTCAGCAAACTCACCTCCGGCGCAGTAGTAAACTTTAGCATACGGCTCAAAAACCTCATTAATAAAGGGAATATCTTTATCTATAATCAAATACATCTATTTGAGCAATATCGATTGAATATAACAACCTCCCAAATGCCTGTTTAGCTCAAACAATACTTCTTTACGCTTGCCGAGCACTAAACTTCTTAGGATGGAAGAAGATATGGTAACATATAGAGTTTTGTTGTTGAAATACTTATCTGCAGTGGCTTTCACTATATCAGGCTCCATAATCTCATCCCAAGCGCGCAACACTCTTGCGGTAAGCATTCCACCACTTTTATCTACATCTGAAAAGTAATCTTCTAAAAGCTTTCCAAGTTTTACACTTTTTTCTCGCCTCATACTCTTTCTATTATAGTTCCAGACACAACCTCAAAATTACGACCCCTGCCCCCTACTTTTTCTACAAGTGCTTCCATTCTTATCTTATTACTGTCTGTAATAAATATCTGTCCGAAATTTCTACCACTAACCATTTGCAGCAGGTTTTCCACACGCTCCATATCTAGTTTGTCAAAAATATCGTCTAACAATAAAATTGGCGCAAGACCACCGGAACGCTGTTTCATAATATCGAACTGAGCCAACTTCAATGCCGTCTGAAAGCACTTTTGCTGCCCCTGACTCGCAGATTTCTTCAAAAGATGAAAATCTTCTGCGCCACAAGCCAACTCAAATATAAGATCGTCTCTGTGAATGCCGGAAGTGGTAAAGCCCATCAAAATATCTCTTTCATAGGCTCGCTTTAACACTTCTTCTGGAGTGTATTTAGAAAGCTCCGATTCATAAGATATTCTAACCTTCTCTCTATTACCACTTAACTCTCCGTAATAATATTGCACACTTTCGTTTAGCAGTTTGCATAGCTTTTTTCTGCTTTCATATATATAACCGGCGCTCTCACACAACCTGTTGTCTAATACCTGCAGCAATTCACTTGCTACATTTTTATCTTTCAGCAATTTATTCCTCTGAGAAAGAACCCTGTTATAACGCTGAATCTTGTTGAGGTACTCTCTATTTATCTGGCTTAGAAGCGCATTTATAAACCTTCTTCTTTCTTCCGCACCAAGGTTTATCAGAGAAGAATCCTGTGGAGAAACCATTACAATAGGCAAAAGGCCTATGTGGTCTGCAAACCTTTGATAGGCCTTGTCGTTCTTTTTCAATATTTTTCCCTCCTGCCTACCGGTAATATAAATGGCCAGCCCTATTTTGTTCAAAGTGCCGTCGTCCATGTTATAGTAGCCCGAAATGGCACAGTTCTCACTGCCATATCTCACAGAAAAGCTATCCTGAAAATTGAAAAAGCTCTTACACATAGACAAGCTATAGACAGCATCCAAAAGATTGGTTTTACCACTCCCATTGCTGCCTGTAATACAGTTCAGCTTGTCTGAGAATTCAAGATCGGCATCTGCTATATTCTTGAAATCTGTTATGAGTATTCTGCTTAAAAACATATCGTGCAAAAGTATTGCAAAATTAGAATATTTATCTGTAAATTTGCACTTCGCAAAAAATTTTAATAAAAATGGCTAAAAACATAAAAGAAAGCTCTGATCCTAAGGCTAATGTTGCCGAGGCTCTTTCAAAAACCGAATTATTCTTAAACAGGAACAAGAAGACCATAGCCTATGCTGTGGGCTGTATCATAGCATTGGCCGCTTTGTTTTTAATATGGAAAAACCTTATTGTACAACCTAAACAGAGAGAGGCTGAAAACCAATCCTACATAGCAGAACGCTATTTTAGGGCAGATTCATTTAATTTGGCCCTCAACGGAGATGGCAACGCTTTGGGCTTTAAACAAGTTATAGATAAGTATGGCAGCAAGGCCGGTGGTGCGGTTTACTACTATGCCGGTGTATGCTATCTGAGATTGGGCGAGTACGACAAGGCTATAGAGTATCTTAAAAAGTACAACGAAAAAGACAGCCGTACAATGGCAAAAGCCAAAGCCTGCATCGGAGATGCCTTGGTAAACAAAGGAGAGCTTAAAGAAGCTGCAGATTGGTTTGAAAAAGCAGCTGCATTAAGCGACGATGTATTCAGCGCCGGTTATCTTATCAAATGCGGACTTTGCTATGAAGAGTTGCAGCAGCCGGAAAAAGCGCTTGCAGCATACAAGAAGATTAAGAATCAGTATGTAAATTCTCCAGAGGGTGCTGATATAGACAAATACATTGCACGAGTAGAAGCTTCTTTAAACAAGTAAAACATGGGAAGAGCATTTGAATTCAGAAAAGAGCGTAAGATGAAAAGATGGGGCAATATGGCCCGTGTTTTCACAAGGCTCGGCAAAGAAATAACCATAGCAGCCAAAAATGGCGGCCCCGATCCCGACTATAATCCTACACTAAGAACCATTATCCAGACAGCCAAAAATGAAAACATGCCCAAGGACAACATAGACAGGGCTATCAAAAGGGCTGTAGAAAAAGATCAGAACGATTTTCAGGAAATTGTCTATGAGGGCTATGGCCCCGGCGGAATAGCCTACCTCATAGAAACCGCTACAGACAATCATACCCGCACAGTTGCCAATATTCGTAGCTATTTCAACAAATATAACGGCACGCTTGGCACAAGCGGTAGCGTAGAATTTATGTTCGATCATAAATGTGTGTTTAAGATAAAATCAGAAAAAGGCCCTATAGACCTCGAAGAGTTGGAACTCGAACTGATAGATTATGGTGCAGATGAGGTTTTTGGCGAGGAAGAAGAAGATGCAGGAAAAACAGTTGTTATATACGGAGCCTACAAGGCTTTTGGAGATATACAAAAGTTCATAGAAGAAAAAGGATACACGATAGTAAGCGGTGGATTTGAGAGAATACCTACAGTAGATTTGAAAAAACTACCGGAGGAACAGAGAATAGAAAATGAAAAACTGATAGAAAAGATAGAAAACGACGAAGATGTCCAGAACGTGTATCACACGCTGGATCTTTCCGACTCTCAATAGGGTACTATCGCCTAATAAAG
This sequence comes from Bacteroidales bacterium UBA3709, assembly GCA_002372015.1. Classification (GTDB taxonomy): domain Bacteria; phylum Bacteroidota; class Bacteroidia; order Bacteroidales; family UBA932; genus Egerieousia. The sequence continues at coordinate 8,414 of DFIA01000026.1, forward strand.
CCCGCATGCGGGCTTTATTCGTTAATTAAAAACGTGCAAAAAAAAATCATATAAAACTATACAATATTATGGAACTTACACATATTGAACATCTTGGAATTGCCGTAAAATCTTTGGAAGAGGCAATTCCCTATTATGAAGAAATGTTAGGTCTTAAATGTTATTCAATTGAGGAGGTTAAAGATCAAAATGTAAAAACAGCTTTCTTCAAAATAGGACAGACTAAAATAGAACTTTTAGAAAGTACAGACCCAGAAGGAACTATAGCAAAGTTCATTGAGAAAAGAGGAGAAGGCGTACATCATGTAGCATTTTCAACTCCTTCTGTTACTACCTGTCTTTCAGAGTTAGAGGCTAAAGGAGTGCAGCTTATAGACAAGGCTCCACGT
>DFIA01000065.1 GCA_002372015.1 Bacteroidales bacterium UBA3709
AACATAATACTCGCATCAGCATCGCCAAGAAGGAAAGAACTCTTGGGAGGTTTAGGAGTAGAGTTTGTTGTTGGTACTGTCTGCAACTATAACGAAAGCTATCCTCAGTCATTGGCTTACGAGAAAATACCTGAGTATATAGCAGAACAAAAAGCCCTTCACTATTCCGGAAAACTAAAGAAAGAAGACATACTTATAACTTCAGATACCATAGTTGTGTTAGGGTCTAAGATTTTGGGCAAGCCGCATAATCGGCAAGAAGCCATCGAGATGCTTTCTGAACTTTCTGGCAGAACGCATACGGTAGTTACCGGCCTATGCCTTAAAAGTTTGGAGAAAAACCTTACGTTCTCAGATACCGCCCAGGTATTGTTCGACACCATTTCAGAAGACGAGATGAACTACTATATAGACAACTTTTATCCATACGACAAGGCAGGAGGCTACGCCGTGCAGGAATGGATAGGACTGGCCTGTATTAAAGAAATAAGAGGAAGCGTATATACCGTTATGGGCTTGCCTGTAAACAGGCTTTACAGAGAACTTATATCATTCTGATACCATCGTCTTCAGCTACTATCAGACCTCTGTCTGCCATATCTCTAAGCACAGAAACATATCTGCCATAGACCGATGGCGGTATTGTTTGCTTCAGCTTTGGAAAGCTCATTTTTTCACCGGCAGATTTCAGCATTGAAATAATATGGTTTTCAATATTTATGTCTGAAACTTGTTCTATATTATTGCTATTCTTTTTGGAAATGCATACATCGCATACTCCGCAATCAGATTTCGCTGGCTGTGAGAAGTATTCTATCAAATAACGGCTTCTGCATACCTCATTTTGTTGAGCATAGTTGATTATAGCCTCTACCCTCTTGCTCATCTGCTGTTTCCTCTGCTCATAGCGCTTTGAACTTATATATAGGTTAGACGGTTCTAAACGCTCACATTTGAATATGATAAGTGGAGTGCGTATCTGAGGTATATATTTGATAACTTTTCTTTTAGACAAGTATTGCAGCTTAGCTCTCACATTTTGAGGGGTATCTACATTTATTCTTGCCAGGTACTCTTCATCTATCCGAACCATCTGCGAGAACAGGCCTGAATATGTGCGCATGAGGCTCTTGACAAAATCGTCCATAACGCTATCTCCGAGCTGTATGGAGTAAAGTTCATCCTTATCTACAATGAACTTTATTCTGGACGGATTGTCGATTTCATCTGTAAGTTCCCAGTAACCTTCTTGCTCTAAATATTTGATTGCATAGTATGCTCCAAGTGCATGTAGCTTATACAATCGAGCAAATTCCAAAAGATCAAATTTTCTAACAGAATTTTCTCCATCGCCATAAGCTATTTTCAGATAGTTGCCTACAAACTGATAAACTTGAGCCATATACTCTATTGAGGGAAAGTTAGTAGAAATCAGCTGCCGCAATCGCTTAGTATCTGATGAGTTCCATAACAAAACAGCCCAAGAAGGCTTGCCATCTCGCCCTGCTCTCCCTGCTTCCTGAAAATAAGATTCTATTGAATCCGGCATATTCAGGTGAAGTACCATTCGTACATCGGCCTTATCTATACCCATACCAAAAGCATTGGTAGCCACTATTATATCGGTTTTGCCATTCTTCCAGTTTTCTTGCCGGAGATTTCTTTCTTCTTTTCCCAATCCGGCATGATAAAACTCGGCTGATATTCCAGACGATTTTAGCAATGTTGCCATGTCTTCGCAAATTTTTCTTTCTCTGCAATATACTATAGCTGCCCCTTTTCCCAATTTATTGCAATACGACGAACAAACAGCCAGTAAATTACCCAGTTTATCTTCGCAATTTCTAACTATATAGGCAATATTCTTTCTGGAGAAATCTGAGGATATAACATTGGGCACAGCAAATCCAAGCTTTGCCATAATATCATCTGCAACTTCTTTTGTAGCAGTTGCGGTAAGAGCTACTACAGGAATTTCTGCCCCTATTATTTCTCGAAGTTTGATGATATCTAAATATGCAGGTCTGAAATCGTACCCCCATTGAGATATACAATGCGCCTCATCTACAACCAAATAGGAGATCTTCATCTGAACCACAGCAGATTTGAAGCCAAAGGTAGAAAGTCTTTCGGGAGATAAATACAAAAACTTATAATCGCCGTATAACGCATTATCTAAAGCTATGTCTATAGCTCTGGGGCTCATACCGGAATGCACAGCCAAAGCTCTTATTCCCTTACTGCGCAAGTTCTCCACCTGATCTTTCATAAGGGCAATCAAAGGGCTGACCACAAGACATATACCATCTTTGGCCATTGCAGGTACCTGAAAACAAACAGACTTGCCGCCGCCGGTGGGTAACAGTGCAAGAGTATCTTTCCCTGAAACAATGCTATCAATTACCTTTTCTTGAGCCGGTCTGAAAGAAGAAAACCCCCAATATTCCTGAAGTATATCCCTGTATTTATCCATTCCTGCCATCTGAATGTAAAGATAGTTCAATTTAATGAACATAAATCATAAAAGTTTGACGATATGATTTAATTAACTAATTTTGATTACCAAAAACCGCTAAATAACATTGCTTGCGGCTACTAACTATCTATCTATACCGTGATTATGGCAGACAATTATCTTGGAAAAAAATTTGAAGATTTAGCCTCTCGAAAAAAGCCTGTCAGACTAAGGCAGACAAATCAGAGTTTAGATTCTTTATTGCTGAAAAACCGCAGTTGCAGAGGTTGGGATTCCGGCGTGCGTGTTACGCAAGAGCAACTGCTGAAGATTGTGAATGTTAACACTATGATAGCCTCTGCAAAAAATCAGCAAGTACTCAGGTTCAAACTTCTCATAGGAGAAGAAGCTATGTCCTTTAACTCAAATATAAAGTTAGGCGCTGCATTGCCAGAGCTAAACCTCCCCTTCAAAGGAGAAGAACCTTCTGCTTTCATAATAATTTGCTCAACTATTGCAGAGAACAAATGGGTAGATATAGATCTTGGTATTTCTGCACAAAGTATGCTTCTGAAGGCTGTAGAAATGGGCTTGAATGGTATTTGTATAGGAGCTTTCAATAAGGCAGAGGCGCAGAAGCTGGTAGGAGAAAACTTGGAGCCACTAATGGTATTAGCCTTAGGAAAAGGCATTGAAAAATACCAGATTCTACATGTAAGTAAAGAAGAGTCTCTAAACTATTATAGAGAGAACGGCATACACTATATACCTAAGATAAAGACAGAAGACCTTTTAATTCAATAAATTATGGATCAGCCGAAAGTTGAAAGAATGTTACGTCTTATGATGTTGTTGGCAGGGAATGTGAACTATACCATCAACGATCTTGCGGCAAAACTCGAAACTTCATACAGATCTGTTTATCGCTATATAGATACTTTCAAAGCAGCCGGCTTTGTGGTGCAAAAAAATGGAGAGTTCTATTATATCGCCAAGGAAAGCCGCTTTTTTAAAGATATTTCTCAGTTAGTGCATTTTACTGATGAAGAAGCTTATATGGTAAACAAACTGATAGAAGGAATAGACGACACCAACACCATAAAGCAGAATCTCAGAAAAAAACTTGCAACAATCTACAACTGCACCGCTATTGCAGATGTTATTGTTAAAAACGAGAATGCCTCTAATGTAAATGCCATAATAGAGGCCATCAGAGATAAAAAGCAGATTATGCTTAAAGGCTACTCCAGCTCTCATACAAACAAAATATCGGACCGTATAGTAGAACCGTTTAAGTTTACTACCAACTATATTTCTGTATGGTGCTACGAACCGGCTCATAAGCAGAATAAGCAATTTAAAATAGACAGGATAGGCAAAGTAGAAATTCTAAATACAGCCTGGCAGTTCGGAGATAAACACGCCAGCGAGAGTGTTGACATTTTTCGCATGAGCGGCAAGCAAACAGAAAAAATTTGTCTAAGATTGAGTCTGAGAGCAAAGAATCTGTTGATAGAAGAATACCCTATGAGCGAACAATATATTACACAAGAAGACAAAAATCACTGGATTCTGGCTGCTGAAATTTGTTCTCCCTTGGGCGCTTGCAGATTTATAGCAGGCCTTCCGGAAGACATAGAAATCATTAAAGGCAAAATGATTAAAAGCCAGCTTCATAAATATGCAAAACAATTACTAAAGATTTAGATATAAAACTATATGAGAAGCAGAATCTCATTTATTCTAAGATACTATGTTCATCTTGTTGTAGTATTTACACTACAGAAGCCTCTTTTTATGCTCTTTACCGGTGCAGAGCAGAAACTGCGCTACACAGATTTCTTGCAGGTCATGTATAAGAGTTTGCCCATGGATCTGTGCGTAGCTGCCTATCTGTGTGGAATCCCGCTGGTTGTGGCCCTAATAAGCCTATTATGGAGAGTAAACTCAAACTTTAATCCGAGGCTTGTATTAAAGCCATACAACATTCTTATATCTGCATTTTTAGCATTGATATTTATTACAGACATATCGCTATATCCTTTCTGGCAATTTAAGTTAGACGCATCTGTTTTTATCTATTTGTCTAATCCGGCAGATGCTACCGCAAGCGTTTCCATAGGCTATCTTGTTATCAGAATATTGGCCATAATAGCCTATGCCCTATTGATATTCACTTTGCTCAGCCGCACTACTCCCAGGCGTTTCGGTTCTCACAAAGCCAGTGAGTCTAAAGTTCTATGCGCCATCTTGCTTCTCGTTACAGGAGGGCTGCTCTTTTTGGCGATAAGAGGCGGAGTAAAAGAATCCACGATGAATGTGGGCAGAGTATATTTTTCGGAGAATCAATATCTTAATCATAGTGCAGTAAATCCTGTCTTCAGTTTGTTTTCTTCTATAGGAAAAAGCAAAGACTTAAAAAAAGAATACAGTTTTACAGACAATGTTACTGCACTTGAACACTTCAATAAAATTTATAATCAAGGTAGAGATACATTACTGTTAAAGAAGTTGTTAAAACATCCTAAGCCAAATGTCTTGATAATAGAAATGGAGAGTTTTGGCACTACCTATACAGACCCTCAAGAAGCCGGAATATCTAAAAAACATGTAACTCCAAATTACTGGGAAATAGCTCGGGAAGGCATTTTATTTGAGAATATGTGGTGTAACAGCTACCGTACAGACAGGGGCACCGTATCTATCTTTAGCGGACATCCGGCTCTACCCAAAACCTCCTTAATGAAACAACCTAAAATTGTAGAATACCTGCCTAAACTCGCTGCCAGCTTCCTTAAAAACGGATATTCCACCCATTTTCTTTATGGTGGAGATATAAATTTTACAAATACTAAAGGCTACCTTATTACCAACGGATTCAGAAATATTATAGCAGATACAGACTTCTCTTCCTTAGAGCAAAAGACCAACAAGTGGGGAGTAGAGGATGCCATCACATTCAAATATCTTGAAGAAAATATCCATAAGCTGCAAAGCCCATGGTTTTATGGCTTTCTTACCTTATCGAGTCACGAGCCCTTTGATGTTCCCGAAAAAATACTGGAAGACAAGGTCTATAATGCCGCAGCTTATACCGACAAACAGCTTGGAATATTTATCAATTCCATTAAAGATACGCCCATCTGGGACAGTCTATTGATAATTATATTGCCCGATCATAACATGCTCTACAAAAGAAAGTATGATCCAGACTACTTCAAATGCCGAATGATATGGACAGGCGGTGCTGTAGCATGCCATGGCAGTAGTATAGAAACCATAATGAATCAGAGCGATTTAGCTTCAACTCTGCTGGCACAAATGCAATGGGACATTACAGATTTTCCTTTGAGTCGTAATATTTTATCGCCGAACTATTCCTATCCGTCTGCTTTCTGTTGCTACAACAATGGTTTTATTGTGGCAGATACACTTGGAGCCATAGCCTATGATTTAGATATGCAAGCCTTAATGTTCCCTGCCCATAACACTAACACAGACAACTCTACTGCCATAATCTCAAACTCCAACAAAGTGGAAACAGGTAAGGCTCTTCTTCAAAGCATATCTGCACGATTAGATAAACCCACACCTAACGCACCACTATTGCGTATTTATAGCGTAAATTAGTAAATATTAGAAGTTTTTTGTATCTTTGCGCAAAGATAATGCAAATAAGATATGTCGGTTACCTCCAATGCCCTTTTACGGCACATTACCATAGACGCTTGCCTTAGAGATACTGCGCATAAGTACTCTCTTCAGGATCTTATTGCAGCCTGTACCAGGGCCATCAAAGAAAACAGTAAGACAAAGTTAAAAGATAACTTCTGTGTATCAACCAGAACAGTACAGTTAGACCTGCAACTCATGCGCGATAAGAAAAAGGGATACAATGCCCCTATCGTTGTGTATGAACAAAAGTACTACAAGTACAGTAATCCAGACTACTCCATAGGCAATGCAAATGTTCGCCAAACTACCCTTACACCTCTGTCGGAAATTTCGGAAACTCTTCAAAGATATTCCAAAATGACCGGAATGGAGGCCTTGGAGGGTGCGGTGGATATTATACGCGAATGTCTGGAAAACAAGGTTAACGGCTCTTACCAAAAAATCAGAAGAGAGGCACCATCCAAAATATCCGGAGGGGCATATTTAGATGTTATAAAAGATGCGGTTGTACATCGCAGAGTGCTGAGTCTTAGCTATACAGATGAGAGGGCAGACACCAGAGATATTATATTCTATCCACTGCATCTTACAAGTTATCGCAACAGATGGTACTGCATAGGTTATATAGAGGGCAAAGACGGCTTGAAGGCAGTTCAGACAGATTGCGTAACCAGCTACTCATACGCAATACTACCCTTCCCACCAAACTATAAATTCGTGCCAGACGAATATTTTGCAGACATTATAGGAATTACACGGCCGGCAGACAAAAAGGAGGATATTTTACTTGAAGTTCAGGCTAATCTGGCCAGATATATAATACAAAACCCTCTTCATTCTTCGCAAAAACTCACAAGAAAACAAGAAGACGGTAGCTGTACTTTCAAAATATGCATAATTCCTAACGATGAGTTTTACAGATGGCTCTATGAAAATCATCCATTTGTATCTATACATTCGCCGCAATATCTGAAAACCAATGCAGATAACTTTATCCGCAATACCATTTCAGACCTGCCCGCACCTATCGTTGCGGCAGAAGTGAAGCCTAAGAAAGAGAAAGACACAAGAAAAAAGAAAAAAGAACAAAAAAGCGAGCAAGCAGAAGACCTCTTCTCTTCTCTTTTCTAATACAATGATAAACATTATTCCATCTATCCAGCTTTTAGGCAATAAAATCGTTTCGTTTCCAGAAGGTAATATCAAGGAAATGAAAACTTTTGATATAGATTTGATAGATTTTACCCTACAGGCAAAACAGGCTGGCATCAGCAGACTATGCCTTATAGATATTTCCGGCGCAAGAAGCAATGCCCCGCAGAGCTTAGACATATTGCACAAGGTTGTGCAACTCTCCGGACTTAAAGTTACTATTGGCGGAGGTATCAAGTCCAGAGAGGCTCTGAAGAATGCCTTGGCAAGCGGAGCAGACCATATAATGAGTGCTTCTATAGCAGTGCTCCAGCCTAATGTTTTCAACTACTGGTGCGAATGCTTTGAGCCATCGAACATTATCTTTGCAGCAGATATTATGCCTGATGGCCTGGCCGTTAAAGGATGGAAAGAAATACACCAGACAAACGCCAAAGATGCTATAGGCATGGCAGTTGCAGAAGGGCTTAGAAAGGTGGTTATCAGAGATGTACGAAAAGAAGGCACTCTAAGTTCACCTAATATCAAGATGTTGCAGGAACTTATTTCAGCTTTCCCAAAACTCGAATTTGCAGCACGCGGCGGCATTTCTTCCATAGACGATATCAATTCCCTTGAGCAAATTGGAGTGTCTGCAGCCTTTATAGGTACGGCTATCTTAGAAAATAAGCTCACATTTAGGCAAATAAAAGAGTATTACAGTTCCAAAAACAATGAACAAGAAAACTGAAAAGCCCATAGTGGCACTGATATACGATTTTGATGGAACTCTTGCGCCGGGTAATATGCAAGAGTACTCTTTTATCAGTTCTGTAGGTAAAAACAAGGAGGAATTCTGGGGCGAAACTCATAAAATGGCTCAAAGGCAAGATGCAGATGGAGTGCTTATCTACATGCTGTTAATGCTTCAAGAAGCCGAGAAAAAAGGTATCAAACTCACCAGAAGAAACCTGCGTAACTTTGGCAAAGACATTACCTTTTTCAAAGGAGTTGAAACTTGGTTTCAAAGAATCAATACTATAGGAAAACAGGAGGGAGTTGAAGTAGAGCACTACATAAATTCATCTGGCTTACTGGAAATTATGGAAGGCACTAAAATAGCCAAGCACTTCAAGGCTATATTCGCCAGTTCGTTCTACTACAATAGCAACGGAGTTGCCGTATGGCCTGCCTCTGCTGTAAACTACACAAATAAAACTCAGTTTCTATTTAAGATAAATAAAGGAATCCTAAATATTCACGACAGCGAAAAAATCAATTCCTCCATACCTGAAGACGAAAAGAGAGTGTCTTTCTCAAACATGATATATCTCGGCGATGGAGAAACTGATGTTCCTTGTATGAAACTAACTCGCCAGCTCGGAGGTACTTCAATAGCTGTATTCAACAACACCAACGCTTCTAAAAAAGTGGCCTCCAAATTATATGAGCAACAACGGGTAAATTTCATCTGCCCTGCAGACTATAGCAAAGGAAGCCTTGTAGAAGATATTGTATCTAAACTTATACGCAAAATCAAAGCAGACGACGCTTTACTGCATCTTCGATAATGTCGGCACAACCCTCAATACCTAATAACGAGGAATTAAGGCATAAATCATAAGATGCCGCCGCCCCCCAGGTTTTGAAGGAATAATCGCCATAATACGAGGCACGCTTGCGGTCGCCTTTAAGAAGCAGTGTCTCTATCTTGCTATCTGTATATTTTTCGGGATTTTCTAATCTACCGCATTCTCTTATACGCTTAATTCTATCTGCCATTGAGGCTGTTATAAAAACATTAAGGCACAAAGGAAAATCTCTGAGTACATAATCTGCACACCTGCCAAGGAATATGGTAGAGCCACCTTCCGCCACTTTTCTTATAACATCACTCTGTATCTGAAACAATGTATTTCCGTTAATTACGTTAGAATTAAATGCATTGGCTATGGCATCTGCAAAAGAAGAAAAGCTGAAGGTGGAGTTCAGGCTCAGATTATCTTTCTCATCTGCTCCCTCTATTACGGAACGCTCTAATCCGCACTCCTTTGCGGCAAGACTCACCAGTTCTTTATCGTAAACCTTTATTCCGAGCCTCCTCCCAAGTTCCTGAGCAACAGCCAACCCCCCGGCCCCTATTTGCCGTCCTATATTGATATGAATATTCTTTTCCATTTTGTTTATCTGTTTTCTGTTGCAATACTTTCTTTGTCTGATTCTAAACTTGCCATAAATTCTCTCTTTTGTACAATGAGTAACCAAGCCGTTATTAAACTCGCCAACAAATCCGAAATAGGAAGGCTCCACCAAACACCATCTATCTTGATCAGAGGTGGAAGTATCAATAAGAGCGGCAACAGACAAATAACCTGTCTGCTCAAAGAAAGGAAAATAGCCTTTTTTGCCTTACCTATGCTCTGGAAGAAAGTGGAGGCTACCATCTGGAAGCCTATGATAGGGAAAGCTACAAAACTGATTCGTAAACCTTTTATGGTATGATCTATAAGCGTTTGGTCATCTGTAAAAATCTCTGTAAGTTGCTTTGGAAAAAGCTCTGTAATAATAAAGAACAGGGTTGTAATAACGCTTGCCCATATAATAGAAATCCTGAGTACCTCAGAAACCCTATCATGCTTTCTGGCCCCATAATTATAGCCGGCTATCGGCTGCATTCCCTGGTTTATTCCCATTACTATCATAATTGCTATAAAGCTCAGGCGATTGACAATTCCAAAAGCACCTATAGCCAAATCTCCACCATATCTGAATAACTGTTTATTAAAAACTATTACAATTATGCAGGAACAGGCGTTCATCAGAAAAGGGGCCAAACCTATGGCAAAAGTCTGGCTGATAATCTTTTTTTTCAGGCGATATATCCCTCTTTGCAGATGGATTACCATCTTATTATCTGACACTAATCTAAACACATAGAGCATGGCCAGAAGCTGAGATATTACCGTTGCCAGCGCGGCACCTCGTATCCCCCATTCAAACAGAAAAATAAAGACATAGTCTAATACAAAGTTTATGACAACCGTAAAGATGGTAGCTATCATAGCTTTTTTGGGAAGCCCCATAACACGAACTATAGCGTTCAAACCAAAGTACAGATGAGTTACAACATTGCCCAGCAATATAACAAACATATATTCTCTGGCGTATGTAATCGTGTTTTCACTTGCTCCAAAGAAATAGAGTATCGGATCTAAGAAGGCTATGATTACAGCAGCAAAAGAAACACCTGTTATTACATTAAGTATCACAGAGTTGCCTAATACCTTATTGGCTGTATCATAATTTTTCTGACCTAAGAGAACGCTTATTAGTGTAGCAGCGCCCACCCCAACCAAGGTACCTACTGCCGCACTCAGATTCATTATAGGAAATGTTAACGCCAGACCGGCAAGAGCCATGGAACCCACTCCCTGACCTATAAATATGCTGTCGCACATATTGTACAAAGAAGAGGCGGTCATTGCAATGATAGCGGGAACAGCATACTGTTTCAGCAACTTGGGTACTTTTTCCGTACCAAGTTCGGTTGGAATTACTACTGCCATAAAAAAATTATTACTTTTGCGCTGTGTTTGCCATCTTAGCTCAGTAGGTAGAGCAACGCATTCGTAACGCGTAGGTCTGGAGTTCGAACCTCCAAGATGGCTCTAAGATTTACCACTTCAATATTTTCTTGAAATCGTATTTCTCAGGATTCGGCACATACTTCTTAGCCTGTTCATAATCTTCAGGCGTGATATAGTGCATTATATACTCAAATATCATCTTTACCTTATCTTGATGGATATTAACCCCTCGTGGCGGAATTTTGCCCGTTGCTGGGTCTTGCATATCTTTAAGGTATAGCGATTTTATATTTCCATTCAAATCTAAGTAAACCATACAGCCGGTGATACCCTGCTTAAAGAGCTTGTAAACTCCCATTCCCAACTCTGTGCAATACACCAAATCGTATGCATGAGGAGTTATGCACCTGATTTCGTAACCGATTTCTACCGGCCTTATCTTTACCTTCAGCCCTATCTGCTTTAGCCTAACCTCAAGCATATCGTTGAACATCTGAGCCTTAGATATTTTACCCAACTCAGGATGCCCGTGTTCATCGTAAGAGAAATTAACACCGAAATTCTTTAAATCTTCCGGGGAAAAATCTTCAAAAACTCCTTCCGATATAATGATTGCGCCATATTCTATTCCGAGAATCTTTCTCTTTATTATGGCAGAAATGGCCATATCCAATATCTTTTCTACACTAATTTCGCTCTTATTGAACATCTCCGGTATTACAATCATCGGAAAATGATTGGTATAACCAATGGCAAGAGCAAGGTGGCCTGCGCTTCTTCCCATGGCTGAAATCACAAACCAAGTGTGGCTTGTTCTGGCATCTTCATATACGCTGGCTGCTATTCTTGAACCTTCTCCCTTTGCACTCTGATAACCGAAGGTAGGAATATTCTGAGGCAGAGGCAGGTCGTTATCTATGGTTTTTGGTACATGTATATTGGCTATTGGAAATTTTTTCTCCTTCAAAAACTTAGCAATGCGGTTAGCCGTAGAAGCAGTATCATCGCCGCCAATAGTAACCAGTAAAACTATGTTGTTGTCTTTAAAAAATTTAAGGTTAAAATTATGGTCAAAATCTTCCTGTGTTGGCTTAAAGCGGCTCATAACCAAAAACGAACCGCCGCGATTAAATATATCGTCGGCCTTAAAAAAATCGAGTTCTACATAATTTGGGTCTGGCACAAAAAGCCCCTTATAGCCACCATGGAGGCCTAAAACCCTATAACCATTACTTAAAAAAGTCTTTGTTAAGCTGCCCACTACGGTATTCATTCCCGGAGCAGGACCGCCACCCGTTAGAATCACGATAGATTTCTGCATAATCTGAATAAGTCTAAAACCACTGCAAATGTACCATTTTTCTCAAAATAATGGTTAAATTTGGCAACTTGTATTTACCATAAATGAACAGTGCGGCCATAAAACAGAGAATAGATGAACTCACACTCCAGTTAAATGCTCACAACAAGCATTATTACATAGAGAACTCTCCGCAAATTTCAGATTACGAATTTGATTTGTTGCTCAGGGAACTCATGGAGCTGGAAAACCTATATCCGGAGTTTAAGCGAGAAGACTCACCTACTTTGAGAGTAGGAAGTGATCTCGGGGGCGGCAACGCACCGTTCAAGCAATATGCACATCTGCACCCCATGCTCTCTTTGTCTAACACTTACAGTATTGGAGAACTGCAGGAGTTCGATCGCCGAATCAGAAGTACTACCTCTGCCGCATTTACATACAACTGCGAACTAAAATTTGATGGAACAGGAATAAACCTATTATATCGCAACGGTATATTGGTTAGAGCGTTAACCAGAGGTGATGGCTCTACAGGAGATGATGTTACCCGCAATATCAAAACAATCAAAGATATTCCCGTTAAACTGACAGAGGGCAGTAATTATCCCGAAGAATTTGAGATCAGAGGTGAGGTGTATATGCCTTTTAAGTCTTTTGAACAACTCAATCATCAAAGAGAGTTGGAAGAAGAACCTTTATTTGCCAACCCAAGAAATGCTGCTGCAGGCTCTCTGAAAATGCTCTCACCTAAGGATGTCGCAAACAGGCAACTCGCTTGTGTTTTGTATCATTTGATTGCTAAGGGCTACGAAAATTCACTGCACAGCACATCTTTAGAAGATGCCCGTGGATGGGGGCTACCTATATCAGAACATTCCAGAACATGCAATACCATTGAAGATGTTATTGCCTATGTAAAAGAGTGGGACAGCAAGCGTCATCTACTCCCCTTCCCTACGGATGGAGTTGTGGTTAAGGTAGATCAATATACTGTTCAAAGAGAATTGGGCTATACTTCCAAAAACCCAAGATGGGCTGTAGCCTATAAATTCAAGCCGGAAGAAGTCTTAACCACCATAACATCTATAGACTACCAGGTGGGCAGAACTGGTGCTGTAACCCCTGTTGCAAATCTTGCTCCCGTACAACTGAGCGGTACCACTGTCAAAAGAGCCACTTTGCATAATGCAGACCAGATGAATATGTTAGACATCAGAGTCTCAGACAGCGTATATGTAGAAAAGGGCGGTGAAATTATTCCTAAAATAACTCGGGTAGATATTTCTAAGAGATTGCCAGACAGCAAACCGGAAGTCTTTCCTGAGAGATGCCCGTCTTGTGGCACGCCGCTAAAAAAAGATCCTGAGCAAGCCAAATTCTTCTGCCCTAATGCAGATGATTGCCCGCCGCAGATAGAGGGTAAATTCCTTCACTTTGCATCGAGAAAAGCCATGGATATAAACATTGGGGAGGTTGCTATACATCAGCTGTGTGCAAGAGAATTCATAAAACAACCGGAAGATCTGTACTCACTGAGCGACCTGCAGCTTCTAAGTTTAGATAAATGGAAAGGAAAAAGTGTTGAAAACTTTAGAAACTCACTGGAAAAATCCAAAGAAGTGCCTTTTCACCGAGTGTTGTATGCCCTTGGAATAAAGCATATAGGAGAAACTACAGCCAAAACGCTCGCATCTTCTTTCAAAACCATAAAGGCAATTGCATCTGCCACAAAAGAAGAACTTTTAGGAATTGAAGATGTTGGAGAAATGCTTGCAGACTCAATAATCAGTTGGTTTCAGGATTCACGACATATCCACACCATTCAGGTATTGAAAGAAGTGGGCTTAAAGTTGGAGGCAGAAGAAACAGCCTTAGTTTCAGATATTCTCAAAGGCATGACCATTATGATAACGGGCAACTATTCCGTATCCAGAGATACTATGAAGCACTATATAGAAGCCCATGGAGGAAAGGTAGGCAGCAGCATTACATCTTCCACAACCTATCTCCTTGCAGGCAGCAAAGCAGGAGCGGCCAAACTGCAGAAAGCTGAAAAATTAGGGATTCCTATAATTTCTGAAGAAGAGTTCTATAAGATAGCTACCTCTAACCAAGAGAATAATGATAACGAAAAAGAATCGGCAGGAGAGCAAATGACGCTTTTCTGAACACAAAAATAAAACAGTAAAATAACATATCAAGTATTACGTAAATTACTATAACATGAGAATTGCTAAAATTACAGAAAGAATCGCCTATATAGGCGTAAACGATAGAAGAACAGCTCTGTTTGAAAACAACTGGCCTATACCCTATGGAGTTTCTTATAATTCCTACATAATAAAAGACGAAAAGAATGTTCTGATAGATACAGTAGAATATGGCTCAGACGGAGACTTCTTGTCTAAGATTGCAGTAGCTCTTAATGGAGCAACATTAGACTATCTTGTGGTAAATCACATGGAACCAGACCACTCCGGAATGTTGCCAAGCGTATTGGCAAAATATCCTGCCATAAAGATTATCGGTAATGCCAAAACATTTGAATTACTGCAAAAATACTATGGAATATCACAAGAGAACTTTTTCTTGGTAGCGGATGGCTATGAGCTCAATATAGGTAGCAGCACACTCAAATTTGTCTGTGTACCATGGGTACACTGGCCAGAGACTATGGTTACTTTAGATTTAAAGGAATCTGTTCTGTTCACTTGCGATGCTTTTGGCGGATATGGCAGTTTAGACGGAGGTATTTTCGACAGCGATTACAACTTTGAAGAAATGTTCTTACCGGAAATGAGGCGCTACTATTCAAATATTGTTTCTAAGTACAATCAAATGGTAACCAGAGCTATAGATAAATTATCCGGTGTGCCTGTAAAAATAATAGCCCCTTCTCACGGAGTTATCTGGAAAGAGAATCCTGCAAAGGTAATTGGCCTGTATTCCGATTGGGCCGCTTCTAAGGCAGAAGAAGGCGTTGTTATTGTATATGCCTCTATGTACGGCAATACCGCCAATCTTGCCGACCAGATTGGCAGCAAACTCTCAGAACAGGGAATAAAGAATATTCGTACATACGATGTTTCAAGAACACACGTTTCTTATATACTCAGCGATATTATGCGCTATAATGGTTTTATTTTGGGAACATGTGCCTACAATACATATATGCACCCTATGATGGAACACTTGTGCAACGAAATAAGAATAATGTCGCCAAAAGGTAAGACTACAGGTATTTTTGGTACAAGTGGCTGGAATGGAGCCGGTGTAAAAGCCCTCACACAATTTGCAGAAGAAGCTAAACTTAACGTAATTTCTCCTGCAGTTGAGGCACTCGGAGCTCCTACTCAAGAAAGAGTAGAAGCTTCTCTGCAAGAGTTTGCAAAGGCATTTGCCAAAGCCATCAAACAGAAAGTATAAAAATATTCTAAGATATGCTGGAAGATTTAAAAGTTGGTATGAGCAATATAGCCAGAAGACTGGTTACTGAACAAAACACAGCCGCTGCTTATGGCACTGGAGCCATGGGAGTATTCTCCACACCTGCAATGATATCAATGATGGAAGAAGCAGCCTTTTTACTTTTAAAGAAATTAGATTTGGATAGCGTAGGTACTGGCGTTGATATCAAACACTTACGCGCCTGCCTACCCGGAACGGAAGTATGGGCGGAGGCCATTGTGGAAAGCATAGATCGCAAGGCAGTCTTCTTTTCTGTTACCGCCTACGATAAAAACGGAGAGATTGGCAAAGGCAAACACTCCAGATTTATTATCGATCCTGAAAAATTTATGGAAAAACTACATCAGTTGCGATAACACAATTATCAAGTAAAAACACAATTTGCCATGGCATACAAATTAGATAAAACGCTAAGTAAAGGAGCACAAGACTTTATAGACGCCGACAAACTACATTCGCTTCTTTCCACAAGCAAAGAAGACAGTGTTTATATAAAAGAAATCTTTGCAAAGTCTGCAGAGAAGAACCCGCTTACGTTAGAAGAAGTTGCAGCTTTGTTAAGCATCAAATCAGAAGAAGGTACGGCAAAACTTTTTGAAGCCGCTAAAGACCTCAAAAAGAAAATATATGGAAACAGGATTGTATTGTTTGCACCGCTATATATCGGAAATATGTGCATCAACGACTGTGCATATTGCGGATTCAAGAAATCGGCAAAAAGCACAATCAGAAAAACGCTTACTGCCGAAGAAATAAGACAAGAAGTGAAAGCCCTGCAAGACGAAGGCCAGAAAAGACTTATTCTCGTATTTGGAGAATCTCCGCTATATAGTCCAGACTTTATAGCAGCCAGCGTACGAGAAGTATATTCCGTACATTCTGGCAACGGAGCCATCAGAAGGGTAAATATCAATGCTGCACCTATGGATGTTGCAGGATATAAAATTATTAAGGCAGAAGGTATTGGAACATACCAGATTTTTCAGGAAACATATCATAGGCAGACTTACTCAAAATATCATCCGGCCAACACGGTAAAAGGAGACTTCATGTGGAGGTTGGATGGTTTAGACAGAGCCTTTGAGGCTGGTATAGATGATATGGGTATAGGAGCTCTTATTGGGCTGTACGATTGGAGATTTGAGGTACTTGGACTTGTAAGCCACGCTATCCACCTCAAACAGAAGTTTGGGGTAGGCCCTCACACTATAAGCTTCCCAAGAATTCAGCCGGCTACAGATATGAACCTCGAACTCCCACACACCTGCTCCGATAGCGATTTTCGTAAACTGGTGGCAATTTTACGACTCGCCGTGCCATATACCGGCATGATAATGACCGCAAGAGAATCGCCCCAAATCAGGAACGAAGTTATACACCTTGGCGTTAGCCAGATAGATGCCGGTACCCATCTTGAGATTGGCGGATATAATAACAAAACTCACAACCAGCAACTTGAGAGAGAACAATTTCAGGTTGGAGATACACGAGGATTGGAAGAAGCATCTAAATGGCTTATAGATGAGGGATTTATTCCAAGTTTCTGCACATCTTGCTATAGGGCTGGCAGAACCGGAGAACATTTTATGGAGTTTGCCGAAAAGGGTTTCATACAAAAATTCTGTACCCCAAATGCTCTCCTCACCTTAGCAGAATACCTGCAAGACTATGCCTCTGAAGATACGAGGCAAGCCGGTATGAAGCTGATAACAAAAGAATTGGAAAACATAGAAGAAGGGGCGTGGAAAGAAAAGATTAAAGACAATCTGCGCAAGATAAATCTTGGAGAAAGAGATTTGAGACTTTAAGACAAAATGAGTGATTTTACTAAAGAAGATAACGAACTTATTCAACGCGAGTTTGAGCAGCTTAGATTAGCCGCCCTTAAAAGATGTGCTTCTCAGGAAGAATATGAGGGAGTTATAAAAGCTTTTGATTTTGCTAATGAGGCACATAAGGGAGTCAGAAGACGCTCTGGCGAGCCCTATATACTACATCCTATTGCTGTTGCTAAGATTGTAGTACAAGAAATAGGACTCGGATATAAATCTATTGTTACAGCTCTGCTGCACGATGTTGTGGAAGATACAGAATATACCACAGACGATGTTGAAAGACTGTTTGGCAGCAAGATAGCCTCTTTGGTAGATGGGCTCACAAAAATAAAGTCTGCAATGGATAGTAAGATTGAGGGAGGAATATCAGAGAAATCTATTCAGGCAGAAAATTTCAAAAGAATACTCCTTACTCTCAACGACGATGTTAGGGTCATACTCATAAAACTTGCAGACAGATTGCACAATCTCAGAACTATAGAGTCTATGCCGGAAAGGAAAAAAGACAAGATTCTGAGTGAAACCATGTACATTTTCATACCTCTTGCCCACAGACTTGGACTATACAGCATCAAGAGTGAAATGGAAAATATCTGGTTGAAATACAGGCAACCGGAAGAATACAACGAAATCAGCCGGCGAATTCAAGAATATTCCTTGGCTAAAGGAGTTTCCATAGATAACTTTATTGAACCCATATCAAAACTTTTAGAATTAGCTCGTTACAAGTTTACTATAACCAAGAGAATAAAGACCCCCTACTCCATCTGGAACAAGATGAGAACCAAGGGCATACCTTTTGAAGAGATATACGATTTATTTGCCGTAAGAATTGTATTTACTCCAAAGAAAGGTAGTTCTGAAAGGAAACAATGCTGGGATATATACTCACTTATATCAGAAGATTATCTCTCTAATACAGACCGTATCAGAGATTGGGTCAGCACCCCAAAATCCAATGGCTATGAGGCACTGCATTGTACCCTAATGAGCCCCGGAGGTGGTTGGGTTGAAGTTCAAATCAGAACCGTAAGAATGGACGCCATTGCGGAAAAAGGAGTGGCCGCACACTGGAACTACAAAGGAGATACAATAGCCAATCCTGAACATGAGATGGATAACTGGCTAAATATGGTGAGAGAAGTGCTGGAAAATCCAGATGTGAATGCATTAGACTTCTTGGATGATTTCCATACTGGTTTAATTTCCAAAGAAATATACGTATTTACCCCTGCCGGAGAAGCCAAACGTATGGAAAAGGGAGCTTCTGTTTTAGACTTTGCATATTCCATACACTCCCAAATAGGTAATAGAGCCATTGCCGCAAAGGTAAATATGAAACTCGTTCCACTCTCTTATAAGCTCAGGAATGGCGATCAAGTAGAAATAATTACGGCAGACTCGCAAAAGCCACAAAGAAAATGGCTCGAATATGTACAGACCGCCAAGGCTAAGAATCTGATATTAGACAGTATAAAGGGCGATATAAAAGATACTATCAAAAACGGGCAAGAGAAACTGGATGCGGCCTTGGATAAGTTAGGAGTAAGACTACATATCAAGGTTTTGAAAAAACTGATAGAAGAATATAATGTAGGCAACAAAGACGAACTATATAGTAAAATAGGGTCTGGAGTCATAGACTTATCCGATTTGGAATCGGTGTTAAAGAAAAACAGAGAAAACAAATTAGTGCAGTTCTGGAATCTGCAATTTTTCTCCAATAAAGAAAAACCTAAAGATCAGACTATTGCCAAGATAGACAAACATAAAGATTATCTACTCAAAGAGAATCCTATAGACAAAACCCTAACCTACAAGGTTGCCGAGTGTTGTAACCCTATTCCGGGCGATCCTATCATTGGCTTTGTAGATTCAGACGGACAAGTGATTATTCACAAAAAAGTTTGTCCTAATGCTATATCGCTGGCTTCTAAAGAAGGTGGTAATATTATAAATGCCAAATGGACAAAACATACTGTACTATCGTTTTTAGCCCGAATAGAGCTTAAAGGAATAGACAGGCTCGGTATTGTTAACGATATTACCAAATACATAACCCTCAGCCTTTCTGTAAATATCAGAAAATTGTTTTTTGAAACTCACGACGGCATTTTTTATGGCTATATAGATTTGTATGTACACAATACAAACGATTTGAACGACATCCTTAAAAATATGGAAAAGATCAAAGGCATAGATTCTGCTACAAGGGTAGATTTGAAAGAGGAGGATAAATCATGATGCTAAAACCAGCTAAAATATTCGAAATTGGCATAGTAGTCTTTCTTGGGGGAATAGTGGCAAGTCTGTTGAGTTGTGCCAATACTTCTCAAGGGCCGTTAGGAGGGCCTAAAGACACCATTCCGCCCGTGCTGATAAAGGTAGTGCCAAGCCAGCCAATAGTAAACTTTCAGACAGAAAAAGGAAGCATATTGCTGAACTTTAACGAGTATGTACAACTAAAGAATCCGTATCAACAGATTCTGCTTTCACCACCCACAGTCAAGAAGCCTAAAAGCAAAACAAGAAAGAAAGGAATTTTGGTGTCGTTTGAAGACACATTGAGAGCAAACCAAACCTATACTCTCCACTTTGGCACGGCTATTTCTGATGTAAATGAGAGTAATCCTTTCCATAATTTTGCCATAAACTTTTCTACAGGCGATAGTATAGACTCCCTTATAATCAGCGGTACTGTAATGGATTACACCACATTACTGCCTAAGGCAGGAGTACTCGTTTCGCTCTACCATAACCCTTCAGATTCTTCTGTGCTGAACACTTTACCAAATGCTATCAGCAGTACAGACGAATGGGGTTACTTTTGCGTAAGAGGCTTGAAAGGTGTACCATACACTATCTACGCCTTCGAGGATAAAAACAACAACTATCTGTACGACAGAGGGGTGGAATTGGTAGGATTCTGCGATACAACCATTACCGCAACTGTTGTAGGAAAAGAAGATTTACCGCAAATGGCCATGCTGGATATGAAAGATACTATAGCCTGCCTTTCCAGACCAAGCGAAACAGATATCTATATTTTTAAAGAAAAAGGTACAAACCAGTATATTGAGAACAGCGGACGAATTAACGAGAGAGAGTGTTTTATAAAGTTTCATGCAGAAAACCCACAGATAGATACATTCCGCATAAAGGGAGTCTTTACAGACAGAATTATAAAACAGTTTAATTCAAACAGAGACTCTCTCACATTCTGGATAAATGACCAGAAACCGGTGGATGATACATTATATCTGAGAATCAGCTATATGAAAACAGATTCTACCGGCAAGTTAGTTCCATGTGGAGAAACCAGAAAACTTATCAAGCCTTTTGACAAAAGCAAGATTAAAAAAAATAACAACAATAATACAGATTCGGAAAATTCTGGGCTTACCAACGCATATTTGCAAAATCTATCTGGCAATACAGATAGAAACACAGACAGAAACAAGCCTGCAACAACCACCAACAAATCTCAAGAAAAGAACGATTTGGCAGATAAAAACAGCAAAATCAGAGAAGACCTGCTAAAGTTCTCTCTGAATGTAGATGGTAAAACTGTAGAAAATATGGGCATAGAGCTTGTTTTTCCTACTCCTCTGATTCAGGCACCTAAAGATTCCATTTCATTTACATCAACCACTCCGAGAATGATTACTTCTGCAGTAGATTTTTCTATGGATAGAGATACTGCCAATATCCTGAGATACATTATACGGGCAAAAGAGGCATACAAGGTAGGTAATCAATACACTATAAAAATACCTACAGGTGCTTTTAAAGATATTAATGGATTTACCAACGATTCCTTAGTAAAGACTTTTGCCTTGCCTACAGACGACAAACTTAGTTCCATTACTTTAGAAATTAGCGGAGTAGATAATTGTAAGTATATTGTAGAGCTGGTTAACGAGAAAAGAGATAGGGTATTTCTCAGGCATGAAATTACAAAAGACGGCAATATATTGTTCCCTTATCTGAATGCCGGATTCTATTCTTTTAGAATTACGCAAGACATTAACGGCAACGGACGCTTAGATGTGGGAGATGTTATTTTACGCATTCCGGCAGAAAAAGCCAGATTGTTCAAGCTTCCAGACGGAAAAGTAATCATAGACCTCAAAGAGCAAACAGACCTTACTCAATCTGTAAATCTGGTTAAATTATTCAAATGATGAAAAAGTGTAAACTAATATTTGTCTTGTCTATACTTCTGCCCTTTGCAGCGCAAGCGCAGATTATAGATACTGTGGATATAATGAAGGAGTTTGATGAGTATTCTTTCCGAGATGCAAATCCTGTAGGCCAAGTGAGAGATTCTACAAAGCTTAGGGAACACCTGATAGGAGTTAAATGGGGAATGGGGCTTAATAACATAACATTCAGCACGGATTTTGACAAGAAAACCATGATCAGCCCCAAAAACTTTGGTATATACTACACCTACTATCACTCATTATGGAATTCCATTTCTCTATTTGGATTGGAAATGGGGTTACAATATAATGAAGAGGGCTATACAACCCTTGTGTTAGACTACAACGACAAGATAACAGATCAAGGAAAAGAAAGATTCCAGACAGTTACATTCCCTTTTATTTCGCAGTTTAGAATAGATTTTTGGAGAATGAGATTATTGGCCAATGCCGGAGCATTTGCTTCTTACAGATTTTCTTCTTCTTTCTCAGGCATACTGCCAACAACCATTACTTCCACTACAAAAAAATTCGGATATGGTTTTGTTTTGGGAGGAGGTTTGGCTTTTGTATTCAGACCATTTGAATTGCATTTTGAGGCTAACTACAAATATAATCTCAGCAATCTATACGATAAAACCTCGTTTTACGGAAATGAATACTGGATATCAACTCACACAAATCAGTTGATATTATCTGTGGGCCTATTTACCAGAATTGGAGGTAGTGCCTATAAAGTTAAGGAGAACTCACCCTACTACAAAAGCAGAAAATAATTACAATGAAAAAAATACAGGTTAGTATTTCTGATTTAGTTATAGGTGGAGGAGCACCTATAGCCGTTCAAACAATGTGCAATACAGATACTCTTAACGTAGAGGCAAGTGTTCAACAATGCATTCAAATGGCAGAAGCCGGTGCAAAGCTCATAAGACTCACTACACAGGGGATGAAAGAGGTAGAAGCACTGGCCAACATTAAAGCCAAACTCAGAAATCAAGGTATCTCAACTCCGCTGGTAGCAGATATTCATTTCAATTCGGAGGTAGCTATTGCCGCAGCTCAAGTAGCTGAAAAGGTTAGAATTAATCCGGGAAATTTTTCACAAGTGCATAAAGATGCCCAAGGACAGTTTTCCAAGTTCATACACGAATGCAAGAAGTATGGTACTGCAGTAAGAATAGGGCTCAACCATGGTTCACTCGGAGAAGAGATAGTAAACAAATATGGCAACACTCCGGAAGGTATGATGCGTGCAGCTATGCAATGGTTAGATATGTGCCGTAATGAGAAATTTGAAAACGTTGTAGTTTCTCTTAAAGCCAGCAATACCATAGTAATGACTCAAGCTTATCTGCTGTTATATAAGGCCATGGAAGAAAGCGGCACTATATTCCCTGTTCATCTTGGAGTTACAGAAGCCGGAAATTCAGATCAAGGCAGAATAAAGTCTGCCATAGGCATAGGTACACTTCTTTACAAAGGAATAGGAGATACCATTAGAGTGTCGCTGACAGAAAATCCTGTACACGAGATTGCTGCAGGAAAACAGATAGCCGAGTTTTTTGAAAGCGGCGATGCGGCTGCGTTGCTAAAAAGCATAGAATCGCAGAACACCAAAACTCCCCAGCTTGATTTCAGTAGTTTTGGTTGCCAAACAGAAGAGTGGAATCGTTTTATCATAAGAGTGGCATCGTTATTCGGCCCAATGCTATTAGATTATTCTATAGATAATTTTAACATATCCAATAGCCCCTATCCTTCTAAAATAATGGAACAGCTGAGAGAGAATATTCTACAAGGGGCAAGAAGAGTTTTCTATCATCCCGAATATATAGCTTGTCCCGGCTGCGGCAGAACTCAGTATAACCTAGAAGAAACATTCAATAAGGTAAAAGAAAAAACTGCTCATTTAAAGGGAGTTAGAATAGCCGTTATGGGTTGTATTGTAAATGGCCCGGGAGAAATGGCCGATGCCGATTACGGCTATGTAGGGCAAGGCGGAGGAAAGGTTACCATATATAAGGGAAAAGAGCCTGTTCTTAGGTCGGTTCCAGATTCCGAAGCCATAGACAGACTCTTAGATATTATTGAGAAAGATACTAACTAATAAAGAACTTTTTCTATGAAAGGAGTATGGTGGAAATAAGGTATAAAACCAAGTTCCATCACCTTGTTCGTTACTATAAAAGCAGCCTTTTTACCAACAGTTATGCTCCCTGCCAAATCTTCTACTCCCATTGCTTTGGCTGCATTTATTGTACAGGCATTAAAACTCTGCTGAGGCGTCAGCTTCATTTTAATACAACCCAAAGCCATAATAAATCTCATATCAGAAGAAGGAGAAGAACCCGGATTACAATCTGATGCAAGAGCTACCGGAAGGCCAGCCTCAATATAATCTTTAGCCCTTCCATAAGGCATGCCAAGAAAGAATGAAGCTCCGGGGAGCATTAAAGGCATAGTATCTGAATTTCTAAGAACTTCCATTTCTGCATCGGTAGTTCTTTCTAAATGATCTACACTCACTGCATTAAACTTAACCCCTACCTGAACACCTCCAGATACAGCAAGTTCGTTAGCATGTATCTTTGGCCTCATGCCATAAGCGGCAGCGGCAGAAAGTATTTTGGCAGTCTGCTCAACGGTAAAAAAGCCTACATCGCAGAATACATCTACAAAATCTGCTAATTTTTCTCTTGCTACAGCCGGTATCATTTCTTTGCATACAAGTTCGGTATATTCCTCTTGACGTCCAACGTACTTTCTACCAACAGCATGAGCTCCTAAAAAAGTTGCCTTTATGGTAACCGGATAATTCTCCTTTAACCTACGGATAACCCGCAACATTTTAAGTTCATCTTCGGTAGTAAGCCCATAACCGCTCTTAATTTCCATAGAAAGAGTACCTTTGGATATCATTTCTTCAAGACGCTCTTTTGCCTGCAGATATAGGCTGTCTTCTGAGGTGGAGTGTAATAGATCTGCAGAATTTAAGATACCCCCTCCACGCGCTGCAATTTCTTCATAACTAAGACCGTTGATTTTATCTACAAATTCTTGCAAACGATCTCCTGCATACACTATATGAGTATGAGCATCGCAAAAGGCAGGAAGGAGCATTTTACCGGCCAAGCTCTCAACACATACATCGGCAGAGACTGCCGGCAAATTTTCCATAGGGCCAAAAGACTCTATCTTACCGTTTCTTACAAGAAGAAAGGCTTTATCTATGGCTTCAACCCTATCCATTTCTTTTCCGCAAAGTTGCTTAACTCCTTGCGGAAGAATGCCTACAAGCCGGCCTATATTAGTAAATAGCGTATCCTTCATAGTGCCTGCCAACTATTTTCTCAAAAACTCAACAGACTTTTCTATCAGTGGGTGCATATACGCATCCTTTTCCAAGAAAGGTACCTCCTTACGATAAGAAGACAACAAATTTTCTATAGCTGAAGAAGATTTCTTCTGGGCTATTTTATGCCTAAGATCCAAGGCTTGTGCAGCATTCAAGAGCTCTATGGCAAGTACTCTTTCTGTGTTCTCAACCACCCTAACAAGCTTGGTGGCAGCATTGGCACCCATGCTTACATGGTCTTCCTGGCCTTGTGAAGATGGTATGGAATCGGCAGAGGCCGGATGACACAACCCTTTACTTTGGCTCACAATAGATGCAGCTGTATATTGTGGTATCATAAAACCGCTGTTCAAGCCGCTCTCAGGTGCTAAAAATTGTGGCAGTCCTCTTTGTCCCGATATCAGTTTGTATATTCTTCGTTCAGAAATATTTGCCAACTCACTTATTGCTATTGCAAGGGTATCCATAGGAATTGCTATAGGCTCACCATGGAAATTTCCGGCGGAAATAATCATATCCTCATCAGGAAAGACATTAGGATTATCTGTAGCACTATTTATTTCGTTGTCTATAACGCTCTCCACATAGCGGATATTATCCTTCACCGCACCATGAACCTGAGGAATACACCGGAATGAATACGGGTCTTGCACATGAGTTTTAGGCATTGATATAAGCTGGCTACCCTCCAGCAACGCCATAAACTTTTCTGCAGTTTCTATCTGCCCACGATGCCTTCTAAGTCTGTGAGTTTGAGGATAGAATGCTTCTATTCTTCCATCAAAAGCCTCCAAAGACATAACCGCTATCTTATCTGCCCACTGGCTGAGCCTATGGCTCTGCAGCAAAGACCATACTGCATGAGCACTCATAAACTGTGTTCCATTCAATAAAGCCAACCCTTCCTTACTCTGCAGCTTTATCGGTTCCCAACCCATCTCCTTCAAAACCTCAGAACTCGGAATCACCTCATTTTTATAGATAACTTCGCCAAGCCCAAGAAGTGGAAGTGAAAGGTGAGCAAGCGGGGCGAGATCGCCTGAAGCTCCAAGAGAACCCTGCTGATATACCACAGGCAGTATATTGTTGTTAAACAAATCTATAAGCCTTTGAACAGTAACAAGCTGAGCTCCTGAATGCCCATAGGACAAGCACTGTATTTTAAGCAAAAGCATAAGTTTAACAATCTCTGGCCTAACTGTTTCGCCTATACCGCAAGCATGGCTTACCACCAAATTATACTGCAATTGCGAAAGTTGGTCTTCTGGAATTGTTACATTACATAAAGAGCCAAAGCCGGTAGTAACCCCATACACCGGCCGCCCTATATCTTCCATCTTGCTGTCTAAGTATTTACGGCATTTTATAATATCCCGTTCTGCCTGCTCAGACAATGCGAGGGTCATACCCTTATCTATTATTTCCTTTATTCTCTCCAACGAGAGATGTTCAGAAGAAATTTTATGTTCCATATTCTTAAATCTTACTTTCTATAAACTTAATCCCGATAAAAACTTAAATCCGAGAAAGTGCATCATCCAAGACACTGTCGTCGGCATGATTAGGCAGAGTAACTTTCAGTTCCGGAGTGCGTTGCATCTCTCTGCGAATGGCAGCCTCTGCTCCTTCATTGCGAGCCCAGCTACGCCTTGCTATACCATTATTCACATCCCAATGCAACATTTCCTGTATATTTCTTGCCGATTCTTCTGAGCCGTCTATAACCATACCAAATCCCCCATTAATCACCTCTCCCCAGCCTACACCGCCGCCATTGTGTATAGAAACCCATGTAGCACCACGGAAACCATCGCCGATAACATTCTGAACAGCCATATCGGCCGTAAACTGACTACCATCGTATATATTGGATGTTTCTCTAAACGGAGAGTCTGTGCCGGAAACATCATGATGGTCTCGGCCTAACACTATTGGAGCCTTTATGTCTCCTCTACGGATGGCTTCGTTAAATTTGAGCGCAATACTTATCCTTCCTATACTGTCTGCATATAAGATTCTGGCCTGAGAGCCTACTACAAGTTTATTTCTTCCGGCTTCTTCTATCCAGTGAATATTATCGAGCATCTGCATTTTTATATCTTCCGGTGCCGTAGCAGCTTCTTCCATAAGTGCCTCTACCGCAAGAGCATCGCTCTTAGCCAAATCATCAGGGTTCTCGCTCATGCAAACCCAACGGAATGGCCCAAAGCCGTAGTCAAAGTACAATGGTCCCATAATATCCTGAACATAAGAAGGGTATCTGAAAGTGCCATCGGCCTTCATAACATCAGCACCCGCTCTCGAAGACTCTAAAAGAAAAGCATTTCCATAATCGAAGAAATACATCCCCTTATCTGCCAAACGATTGATAGCGGCTATATGTCTTCTTAAAGAAGCTTGCACACATTCTTTAAACTTTTCCGGTTTCTCTGCCATCATCTTCTGCGAATCTTCCAGCGAATAACCTACAGGATAATATCCTCCTGCCCACGGATTGTGAAGCGAGGTCTGGTCTGAACCTATATCTACCTTAATATCGTCAGCAGCAAGCCTTTCCCAAAGATCTACTACATTACCTACATACGCAAGAGACACGGTTTCTTTGCCGCTTGTTGCTCTTTTTATCCTACTTATCAGTTCATCTAAATTTTCATGAAGCTCATCTACCCAACCTTGTTCGTGACGCTTACGCGCTGCCAAAGGATTGATTTCTGCTGTAACGCTCACAACTCCGGCTATATTTCCTGCTTTAGGCTGTGCGCCAGACATTCCTCCCAAGCCTGCAGTAATAAAAAGCATTCCGGCCATATTTTCTCTCGAACCTTCTATACCTCTCTTCTTTAACTGCATACGAGCTGCATTCATTACTGTAATGGTGGTACCGTGTACTATTCCCTGCGGACCGATATACATATAGGAGCCGGCTGTCATCTGTCCGTACTGCGATACTCCTAACGCATTAAATCTCTCCCAATCATCTGGTTTTGAATAGTTAGGAATAACCATACCATTAGTAACCACAACTCTCGGAGCGTTTTTATGACTTGGGAACAGTCCCATAGGATGACCAGAATACATGCTGAGAGTCTGTTCTTCTGTCATAGTGGCCAGATACTGCATGGTTAGCCTATACTGAGCCCAGTTCTGGAAAATCGCTCCATTGCCTCCATATACTATCAGTTCATGGGGATGTTGAGCTACCCTGTCATCGAGATTGTTCTGTATCATAGCCATAATAGCGGCAGCTTGCCTGCATTTTGCGGGATACTCGTCTATAGGGCGCGCATATATCTTATAATCAGGTCTGAATCTATACATATAAATTCTGCCATACTCTTTGAGTTCTTGAGCAAACTCAGGAGCTAAAGTCTTATGAAATTCCTTAGGAAAGTACCTTAAAGCATTTCTCAATGCCAATTTTTTTTGCTCTGGCGATAAGATATCTTTGCGCTTGGGAGCATGATTTATTACTTTGTCGTAAGGCTTAAGCTCCGGCAAAACACTCGGAATTCCTGCCAATATCTCGTCTTTGAATGTCATAGCTAAACTTCTGTTTACAATCTTGTATTTTAATTGCCTACCCCTTTATCTTGCTCTCCACTATTTCAAGGATTCTTTTTTCCATAGCCATTGCCTCAGCCATAATTTTATCGGCCTCCCCCATTAGTTCTTCTGCTTTAGCTCTGTCTTTCAAGCCTTCTGCGTTGATATGCACATTAAGTCTTGCCCCTAACACGGCGCCTCTGGCCGCAATGGCTGCAACTCCGGCATCTGATACAGAATTAGGATTACCTTCGGAAGCCATCCTTTCTGCTACTTCAAATACTTTTGCAGAAACCTTCAATGTTCTCAGCGGCACTTGTGTAGCATATAAAGTTGCAGCCTCCATAGCTTCTGCCCTGAGTTGTTTTTCTTCTTCAGTTCCTTTA
>DFIA01000007.1 GCA_002372015.1 Bacteroidales bacterium UBA3709
CTTTGGCTCATTCCGTGAACCTCGGCTTGTTTGAGGTATAGCGAATTCTTTATAGCGGCCCATCCTATGATAGTTGCAATAGAGAGAATGCCCTGGCCGCCAACTCCAGATAAAATAATATCCTTTTTCATACTTACTGCTTTTTTAGATGTCTTTTTGCGGTCTGTATGCACTCTCTTCTGCAGACTACAACAGAAACTCCGCAATACTCAATTTCTTCCTTTATAACTTGCTCCATTTCTGCATAATTCTTAGGTAGCGGAACTATAAGTCTTACATGCTCCTTTGGAACACCTATGCCAAGACATATATTTTCTATCCTGCCCAAGGCGGCACTGTCTTGTCCACCTGTCATGCCGGTGGTTAAATTGTCGGAAATGCAAACAGTGATGTTCGCATTCATGTTTACAGCATCCAAAAGGCCTGTCATACCGCTGTGGGTAAAAGTAGAGTCGCCAATTACAGCTATAGATGGGTGTACTCCGCTTTCTGAAGCTCCTATTGCCATGGTGATAGATGCACCCATATCTACGCAACTGTTGATTGCGTGGAAAGGTGCCAGATAGCCAAGAGTATAGCAGCCTATATCGCTAAAGACTCTGGCAGAAGGATAGTTCTTTACAACATTGTTGAGGGCTGTGTAGAAATCTCTGTGGCCGCATCCCATGCACAATGCCGGAGGGCGTGGAACTGCAACATCGCTCTTGCTGCAAGCCTCTTTTTCTCCTAATCCTAAAGCCACACGTAAGATATCAGGAGTTAGTTCTCCGGTACGAGGCAGACTACCGTCTAACCTTCCGCTTATAGTGGTTGTGATAGGCAGATAGCCTTTCAATACTTTTTCTAACAGAGGCTGGCCCTCTTCTACAACCAAAATTCTCTTGCAATTTTCGGCCAAGGTCTGTATCTGTTTTTTAGAAACAGGATAGCGAGTAACTTTTAATGTAGGAAAATTCGGCTTTCCGTTAATGTTTTCCATTAGATAGTTCCAGCCTATACCGCAGGCAATAACTCCTGTTTCTGCTTTGCCTGAAGATAAGTCGAGAATATTGGCCTGCTCAAAATCTTCTTCATACTTTGCGTATTGCTTGATAATTTGCTCATTTCTGATACGCGCTACCGCCGGAAGGAGTACCCATCGCTTCTGATCTTCCGGAAATTTGAGTGCATTTTCTTCTCTTATATCGGCAGTTTTTACAACAGCTCTGGAATGTGCCATTCGGGTGGTAAGCCTCATAAGTACCGGTGTGTGGTATAGTTCAGAATAGTCAAAAGCCATTCTTACCATATCATAGGCCTCTTGCTGATTAGAAGGTTCAAAGCAAGGAACCATGGCAAATTCTGCATAGAATCTGGAATCCTGTTCATTCTGCGAAGAGTGCATAGAAGGGTCGTCACAGGCAACCACAACAAGTCCACCGCTTGCACCAGTTACTGCCGAGTTTACAAACGCATCGGCGCATACATTCATTCCTACATGTTTCATACACACCAAAGCGCGCTTTCCTGCGTATGAGGCACCGAGAGCTGCTTCCATGGCAGTTTTCTCGTTGCAGCTCCATTGGCAATGTACATTTCTTTGACGAGCAAACGCATTGCTCTGAATATACTCCGTAATTTCTGTAGATGGAGTTCCCGGGTAGGCATAAACGCCGGAAAGCCCTGCATGCAGGGCTCCCAGTGCCAAAGCCTCATCTCCGAGTAGTAAAGTTTTTTCAGACATATTCATAATGTGTAAATCCGTAAATCTAAAGGTTATTTTAGTTTGCCAAGACTTCGTTATAGTACGACTTATGTGAATGGAAAACTCCTTCGTACTCCTCTTCAATATCTTTAATTTTCCATTCATTGCCAATCAACTCAAGAGTAAGGCGTACTAATGTAGGAGTTATTTGATCGTCAAATGCTTTTACATTAATATAAACCTTTGCAGATTTGGCCTGTATATCTTCTACTTTCACAATTTCGTACGAAGGATTATGGCAATCCTGCCCCATAACCCAATGATCGTGATCGATATAAAGAGTTTGGTCTTTTGTCTGCTTTTCTAAAACCGATTTTTGCAGAGCGTAGAAATCGGGCGTAAAAAATTCCTTGTCTATCTCATCCGTTGTTTTTTCAGTTCCAAAGGCATAGTCGTAGATTTTTGTTACGCATGCCTTAATTTGTTCTTCTGTCTGGAGTTCGTTTTTTTGCTCCCTATCTGAGTTGCCGGTCTTATTGCGGTTGCAGGAAGATAAGGTAAGCGCAGCCACTGTACACAGCAGAAAAAGTAGTTTACTTATCTTCTTCATACTACCATCCCAATATATGAGCAAACATAAGAGGAGCTACTATTGTTGCATCGCTTTCTATAATGAACTTAGGACACTCCGGCGATAATTTACCCCAAGTGATTTTTTCGTTAGGCACAGCACCTGAGTAAGAACCATAGGAAGTAGTGGAATCTGAAATCTGGCAGAAATATTGCCAAAGCATAGTGCCATGCCACTGCAGGTCTTGTTCCATCATAGGTACACAGCAAATAGGAAAATCTCCGGCAGTACCACCTCCTATTTGGAAGAAGCCGGTGCCTCTGTCTATACCCGGCCTATTGTTAGCCTTATACCAATCTACCAGATGCATCATAGTTTCTATACCGCCTTTAACCAAATGAGGGTCGAACTCACCCTTTATGCAATGTGCTGTAAAAATATTGCCTGTAGTAGAGTCTTCCCAAGCAGGAACTACTATAGGTATATTCTTTTCGCATGCCGCCAAAACCCAACTGTCTTTAGGGTCTATTTCGTAATACTGCTCAAGAACACCACTGCGCAGCACTTTATACATAAACTCGTATGGGAACAATCTCTCTCCTTTTGCAGCCGAATCTTTCCAAGCATTAACCAAGTGGTCTTCCAATCTCCTAAACGCCTCTTCTTCCGGAATACAGGTATCTGTAACACGATTCAGATGATTGTTCAGCAGCTCCTGCTCCATTTCCGGAGTTAAATCTCTATAATTAGGCACCCTTTTGTAGTGTGAATGTGCCACAAGATTCATGATATCTTCTTCCAAGTTATTAGCAGAGCAGCTTATAATTGAAAATTTGTCTTGCCTAATCATCTCTGCAAGAGAAAGACCAAGTTCTGCAGTACTCATAGCACCGGCCATGGCAAGCATCATTTTGCCTCCTTCTGCCAAAAGTTGCTCATAAGCTTTAACTGCATCTACTAAAGCCGCTGAATTAAAATGACGATAATGATGATCGATAAACTGAGTGATAGGTCCTTTAGCCATAATATACAAATTAAATTGTTGATAATCAGTTATTAATCTTTTAATTAAGCCTTTGCGTAAGGGTTAAGGTTTAAAAGTCTAACAAATATAGTAAAAAAAGAAAAACTTTGGAAGTTCTGCTACAGAAAACATCATAAGAGAAAAGTTGTTAACCTATTATAAATGAGTGCATTATATTGATTATGGTTTAACTAAACAACATTTTTTTCTTATATTTATGTAGTTTTAGAGTTAACAGTGCGTCTAATTAGGCAAACAAGAAAAACTATGACAGAAAAAGAGTTTGAAAAAATGGTAAGGGAGCATAGGGCAACAATATACACTGTTTGCTATATGTTCTCTCAAGACAATGATGAGGTGGCAGACCTGTTCCAGGAGATACTGATTAACCTATGGAGAGGTTCCGGAACTTTCCGAGGTGAGAGTAGCATAAGTACGCAGAAGCAATACCTTCACTTGCAGACATACTCAACGGGCCTATACGCAGATGTCACGGTTAGGGTGCAAGTGGAATGAATTGTTGCAAGCGGCTGTGCTTTTCTCTGCATTTTTAAAGCGGAACTGTTTAAATGAACGGTTAAAAAAGTTATCTTTGCACAATGATTTCACAAGAAGCAATAAGGAGATTTGGCCAGCTGTCAACACCCTTTTATTACTACGATGTTGAGCTGCTAAGCAAGACGCTCTTAGAATATACTACTTTAATCAATAAGTATGGCTACAATGCTCACTATGCAGTAAAGGCCAATGCGGAGCCTCGTATATTGCAGATTATTCAAGAGGCAGGTTTAGGAGCAGATTGCGTGAGTGGAAATGAGGTTAAATTGGCCGTTGAGAGCGGATTTAATCCATCAAAGATTGTGTATGCCGGTGTGGGCAAGAGCGATAAGGAGATAAAGACGGCTCTTGAAGCAGGCATCTTCAGTTTCAACTGCGAGAGTATTCCGGAAATTCAGGTAATAAATGATTTAGCAGCAGGTATGGGTACTTGTGCAAGAATATCTCTGCGAGTTAATCCCAATATAGATGCGCACACACACCAATATATATCAACAGGCAGAAAGGAGGATAAGTTTGGAATCAGCCCTTGGGAGTTTGAAGCTGTGGCAGAGTTGCTAAAAAAACTCAGTAGTGTGGAGTTGATAGGGCTTCATTTTCATATAGGAAGTCAGATTACAGATATGAGTGTTTTCCCTTTGCTGTGCAGAATGGTGGAAGATTTACAAAAGTGGTTTATAGATAAGGGAATAGAAATTAAAAATCTTAATCTTGGTGGAGGCTTGGGGATAGATTATGATAATCCTTTGCAGCATCCTATTCCACAGTTCAAAGAATATTTTGAGCTCATTCATAAGAATCTGATTGTAAGGCCAGAGCAGAAAGTGCATTTCGAACCGGGAAGGTCTATAGTAGGGCAATGTGGCAGTTTAATATCGAGAGTGTTGTATGTTAAGATAGGGAGAGAGAAAAAGTTTGTGATCTTAGATGCCGGAATGAACGATCTTATACGCCCGGCCCTGTATCAGGCTACTCATAAGATTGAAAATTTAACTTCTTCCGGTGAGCAATATCTATACGATGTGGTGGGGCCTGTTTGTGAGAGCAGCGATAAGTTTGCTCACGATGTTTACCTCCCCGAAACCAAAAGAGGAGATTTGGTAGCATTATATTCGGCAGGGGCTTATGGGCAGGTTATGGCAATGAAATATAACCAGAAAGACATAGCAAAAGCGTATTATTCAGATGAACTGCCGGATAAGTAAACAACAATAACAATATTAAATATTACAACAAGGAGCGGCACGGTTTAATGATTAAGAGGCTGAATAATGGGTGTGGGGGATAGAGATAAGAGTAAAGGGCAAGAGGAATGAGCAAAGAATAAAGTGCTTATTGCAGAGTACTGCAAGCACGAGGTAAAGGATAAAGACTAAGGGTAGGGGTAAGAGTAAGTAGCAAAGAATGAAAGATAAAGATTAAGAATAAAGATTAAGAATAAAGAATAAAGATTAAAGAATAAAGATTAAAGAATAAAGATTAAAGATTAAAGATTTAACATAGAGAAGTAATAAACAAACTAATAGCACTAATACATAAACACACAGATAGATATATGTTTGAGAATTTAATAGATAGATTAGACCGTTCTTTTAAGATGCTGAAGGGGCAGGGTAGGATAACCGAAGTAAATATCTCAGAAACATTAAAAGATATTAGAAGGGCTCTTATAGAAGCAGACGTAAGTTACAAGGTAGCAAAAAGTTTCTGCGACAAAGTTAAAGCCGCTGCCTTAGGTCAGGAGGTGCTAAAATCTGTAAAGCCTGGTCAGATGATGGTTAAGATTGTGCACGACGAGCTTACCCGCCTTATGGGTAGCAGTGCATCGGACATAAATCTTAAAGGCAATCCTGCCATAATATTGGTGGCAGGTCTTCAGGGTTCCGGTAAAACAACCTTCTCTTCTAAGTTGGCTAATATGCTGAAAAACAAGAGGGGTAAGAGGGTTATGATGGTGGCTGCAGACGTTTATCGCCCGGCAGCAATAGAGCAGCTGAAAGTGCTTGCGGAGTCTATAGATGTTCAGGTTTATACAGAAGAAGGTGTTAAGGAGCCTGTAAAAATTGCAGAAAACGCTTTAAAACGTGCTAAATCAGAACAGTACGATGTAATTATTGTGGATACAGCCGGCCGTTTAGCTGTGGATGATGAGATGATGAAGGAGATTGGAAACCTGAAAAAAGCTCTGAATCCGAGTGAAATACTCTTTGTTGTAGATTCTATGACAGGCCAAGATGCTGTAGAAACAGCAAAGGCCTTCAACGATGTACTCGATTTTGACGGTGTGGTTCTAACCAAACTCGATGGCGATACTCGCGGAGGCGCAGCCCTCTCCATAAAGGCGGTAGTTAATAAACCTATCAAATTTATTTCTTCCGGTGAAAAAGTAGATACTCTTGATGTTTTTCATCCTGAACGTATTGCAGACAGAATCCTCGGTATGGGAGATGTTGTTACCTTGGTAGAAAAAGCACAGGAACAAATAAATGAAGAGGAGGCAAGAAGACTTAAAAAGAAGCTCATTAAGAGCCAATTCGATTTTAACGATTTTTATCAGCAGATACAGCAGATAAAGAAAATGGGCAATATAAAAGACTTGGCCAGTATGTTGCCTGGAGTAGGTAAGGCTTTAAAAGATGTTGATATAGATAACTCTTCGTTTAAGGGGGTAGAGGCTATTATTCAGTCTATGACTCCTTTTGAAAAGGAACATCCTGAGGTAATAAACGGAAGCCGCCGCAATAGGATAGCTGCTGGAAGCGGTACCTCCATAGCCGAGGTGAATCGCCTTATAAAACAGTTTGAACAAACTAAAAAAATGATGAAGAATGTGGCAGGAGGAGGAATTAAAAACCGTATAGCCCAGATGCGTCAGATGCAAAAAATGAGACCTTAAATACAGATACTATGGAATATAAAATATTAGATGGTAAGACTACAAGTGCTGCCATAAGATCAGAAATAAAAGACAGAGTAGAATCTATAATAAAAAATGGCGGCAGACGGCCATCGCTTGTAGCTATTCTTGTTGGCAACGATCCTGCCAGTCAGACCTATGTGACAAATAAAGAGAAGGCCTGTGCAGAAGCAGGTTTTGCTTCGGAAATAAAGCGCTTGGCGGAAAATATAACAGAAGCAGAACTACTGCATATAATCAGCAACATTAATAAAGATACTAATATAGACGGTCTTATAGTTCAGCTTCCGTTACCAAAACATATAGATGAACATAAGGTTATAGCCGCTATAGATCCGAGTAAAGATGTAGATGGTTTTCATCCTGTTTCTGCCGGACGTATGATGCTCGGCGAGGATACTTTTCTGCCTGCTACCCCAATGGGTATAATGACACTATTGGAGAGGTATCAGATAGATACCAAAGGCAAGCACTGTGTGGTATTGGGCAGAAGCAATATAGTGGGCAGGCCGATGGCTAATCTGTTGTCGCGTAAGGGTACTCCCGGCGACTGTACAGTAACAATGTGCCACAGCCGTACAAAAGATATAGCTTCATATACCAAAGCAGCCGATATAATAGTTGCTGCCATTGGTATTCCTCTTTTTCTAAAAGAGGATATGGTAAAAGAAGGTGCCATTGTTATAGATGTGGGAATCAATTCTGTAGAAGATAATACTCGTAAAATCGGCTACAGATTGGTAGGCGATGTAGATTATGATAATGTAGCTCCTAAATGCAGTTACATAACGCCGGTTCCGGGAGGGGTTGGCCCTATGACAATAGCATCTCTCTTGCAGAATACCCTAAAGGCTTATGAAGCAAAGGCATTATAATGGTTCTATAATATAAATTGGCGCAAGAGCGTTTTCTCCCTCCCTAAAAAATAGATTTTAGAATTTTATATAGGAGAGGCGATAACGCTTACATCAGTTTTTTGTTGTTAGTTCTATCCCAAATTTCCCAACCTTTAGGTTCTTCAGGGCACACCCTGTAACATCTGCCGCATCCTATGCAGAGAGCCTCGTCTGTAAGTACCGGTGCTTTTACACCTTTAGCTTTTTTTACATCCACCAAAGCAATACACTCTTTAGGACAAGCTTCTACGCATAAGCTGCATTGCTCTTGGTTCTTTGTCTTTGCGGCTATTTGCTTATGGATTTTGCAGTTCTTGGCAACATAAACAGCTTTTCTTATAATTTTATTTCTTTGCTGCTGCTCTGCATCCAAAAGATTTTCTGCTGCAGGAGTAATAGCACCTAATTTATTTGTGAGAGCCGTTCCAAAAACTGCTGCCAAAAATACGCCGGCAGTTTTTATGCATTCTCTTCTACCTTTATTTATATTCTCTTTCATAGTGCTTATGCATTATCGATATATACGCGTCAAAGTTAAAAAGAAATTTGTGTTTTTTGTAAAAAAAACTATCTTTGCGGCGTGGAATTCAGCGGCCTTTAATTTTTTAGCCTCTGTGCAACCCAAAGAAAACCAATGGAAAGACTTGAAAATATAACCGTTTGCCTGTGCAATTCTCTCAATGCCTTGGTATTGAGGAAATACGCTATGGAGGGGGGGTATAACTATCTAAAAACCAGCAACTTACAAAGTTGCGTTCTTGCGTTTTCGGGTTTTCTTTGCAGAATTTTCTACTGTTTTTCCGCAGATTTAAAATATACCGGTTATGCTCTTTGCATTGGCATTATCCGGGTGTTTCATGTTGTATTCCAGAGGTCTGTTTGTTCCTCTGGGCGGTGCTTCGTTCCCTTCCCCGTTAGGAGACAGTCTTTTCAGATATGCCTTGGCGGGGTGGGAGCGCAGTACTTGCCTTATCATCTATCAAGTCTAATCAAGCATTAATGTTTAAAATATCTAAAAGTCATTATTTATATGAAACACACAACATTCAGACAAAATTTGGGAGGTCTTATGCTGGCATTGGCATACCCGGCTGTGTTCCTTGTGTCTATAGCCTTGCTTGCAGCCCTTTACACAAGTTGCACTCGTGATGATGAATCTTCATTTGAAACTAGCAAAAAAGGTGGCCTGGTATCGTTCATTGCCTCGTCGGGCGATTATTCGCAAGGCACCAAAGCTTCTGTTTCTGAAGATCCTGCTATCATTGAAAACGATATTTCTACTAATGAGGAACAAGATAGCTTATCAGATGGAGAATATGATTCTTCATTCGATGAAGAAATCGTCTATCAGTTCTATCATAGATTTCCGGGAGACGATTCTCCTGTAGTTTCCGAAAAAGATTCTCTGATTCAAATTTCCGATACACGCTTCAGTGGCAATGTTATAACTGTTATTGCAGGCGAAAAGTATTATGAACGTGTAGATT
This sequence comes from Bacteroidales bacterium UBA3709, assembly GCA_002372015.1. Lineage (GTDB taxonomy): Bacteria > Bacteroidota > Bacteroidia > Bacteroidales > UBA932 > Egerieousia. The sequence continues at coordinate 9,138 of DFIA01000007.1, forward strand.
GGCTGCCCGGAGACAAAATTACAATAGCAGAAGCAGTTAGCGGCAATTCAAGCGAATATGAGACTAAAGACATTGAATCCGGTACAGGTGTCGCAGACCGGCGCCGCCGCTCTATAGCCAAACTTTCTACTATAGCTACAAATGCTTTACATTGGCAGACCGGTTCGGCCAATAGGTTTGTAGCGTTTTATCCTTCTTTGTCTTCATTAGGTTTGACAGAATCCAATCTTAGTTTGGAAAGTACCCCATCTTCTTCATACGGGGCAACAATAAGTGGTACTTTTAATGCCATACCTTCTGTACAATACTGCTATAAAGAAGGCACTTCACGTACGTATAATGGTGTACACGGTTCCAAGAACGAGACCTGGTACGAACCAGATATGAAATACGCCTATATGGCAGCTTTTAAAGATGTACCGTTATCCGATATTGGAAAGGATATTTCTCTCGAGTTTTCTCCATGTTTCAGTTCAGTGGAGGTGAAGCTTGTTAAACCTACAAGCCTTACCTCAGCCGTAACTCTTGAGAGTGCAGTACTCAGGGCTGGTAGTGGGAGTGAATGGCAGATAGACCCGTCTGCTTTTCTTCCAATTTCTATATCCGGCGGCGACGCTTCTTTCCAAGTATCTTCGTCTGGTATAGGCTTTACTGCTGGCACCGGTGCCTCTCAAAGTCATGAGATAACCCTTTATTTCCGCAATAGCAAGACCGCCACAACAAATGTCTCTCCTACTCTCAGTGCTACAACTCCTATTAGTTTTACTTTTCTTCTTCTTCCTGTTGATATAACTCAACTTGAACTTGACTTGAACTTGAAAGTAGGAAGTACTTCTGTAACTAATACATTACAACTCAAGACGGTAGATGCTAGTACAGGAGAAAAAAAATGGATACCTCTTGCAAAGGGTAAAAAACTCACCATTACCAATTTGGCAATAGACAAGACTCCTACAACTCTTGAGGTGTTTGATGCACCGGATGTTATCAATATTTACGCAAATACGGATAATGTGGCCGGAAGTGCTCCTTTTGCCGTAAAAAGTTATAAAACAGCAGCTAATGGCACAAGGACCTTTCTAAACTATACGGCAACGTTTTCTACCAGTAGAAGCGGCCCATGGTACGCAGATAATGCAACAAATATGCCATATGACTTGTCGAAAATAATCTATGCCTCTACGGATTCTAAACTAATGAATACTACAGGGCGTATCAATGGATCCGGGCTATGGCCAAACTGCATGATTTTTGTCAAGGGTCAAAACTCTAATGATAAGATAATTGTTTCTGACGATGCCCAAGTAAGAGCTAATATTCTAAGGAATCGCCCAACCAACGGATTTACCAAAGAAGCTCCTCAGAATTTGGCTCTAATGGATCCTCTTACCGGCATTCAGAGAAAACCTTTTCTTCGAGGCGATAATTCAAACAGAATTACAATTCCTTTTCAGACAGCCAACTGTTATATCATACAAAGAGGTGGCTGGTATATGTTGCCTCTTGTTTACGGGAATGCCATAGATTACAATACGGCTCAGCTGTGGCCTTATGCCAATTGGGAGTCTCATCACAACAGTGCAACTAATATAACATATCTGAAAAATTATCTGAATAAAAATATTGTTAATGGCTTAATTGGCGACTCTCCAGATGAAACAGAATTTGGCGATATATCAACAACGCACGTGGCTGCTGGAGTGTGGGTTGATAGGAACTTTCCTCTTTTTTCTTCGACTGCGTGGAATTTTGTGACATTTGACGGAGTTGATTATGGGGATAAGTCTCCTCAAATGGGAGACGGAACTCTTTTTGTTCCTGATTCAATTATTCACCAGATTAACTATGGCGACTATGCACTAACCGGTATTCTTCCCTCTACCACTAAACCCGAAACAAAATACATTCGTTTCTATGTAGATCCGGCTAAAATGCGGGAAGGTAATATAGTTATAGCATTAAGAGAAAAGAATGGTGATCATAGAACAATATGGAGCTGGCATATCTGGGTAACTGCCGAAGAACTTAGTGTTCAGCAGTTCAATCTTTTTCCTCAAGAAAGCAGAAAAGAAGAAAATGCGCTATTGAATGTTCCTCTTGGCTGGGTTCGTCAAGAAACCTACAGATATCCTGAACGCACTTTTTATATGAAGCTGACTCAAGCAACTTCTGGCAAAACAAAGATTGTAAAAGTGATTCAACATTCAACAAATATGATTAAAGGCTATGCACCATATTACCAGTGGGGGAGAAAGGATCCCTTAATTCCTGGAGAATTGAAAACTGATGCACAATACGGCAGTCATACGCCAACATTCAGCCCTGGCGCATATACACTTACTAACGGCGATCTCACTTCAACTGGAGGCGGATCTTCTCCTAATACCCATATTCAGAACCCTCATAAACAGGGTTCTTCAAGTACGATTAACTATTTATGGTACTTAAATAGAACAAATGAGAGTCTCCAAAACGACACTTCCAATGTAACCGCTTATTCTTGGCAAAAAAGTATTTATGACCCGTGCCCTCCGGGACTTCGTGTTCCAAATGCTTACCTTGGTTTTGGAGCACGAACAGGTAAGTCTAGTGGCTCTATTGCAAATAATTACTCTAAATATAATATTATTTGGGAGAAAGGTTCAGATTTATATGGGCCTGGCGGTGTTTATTTTAAGCGGTATCCTTCGGATACAGAAGGAATTTTCTTCCCGGCTCTTGGTACACGTGTAGGTGGTAGAGTTAGCCGTGCATACCGCCAAGGTTGCTATATGACACAATCGGAATACACTACTACTTGGACCTATACTGATCCCGAAACAGGTGCTGAAACTCTAATGACTGACTATTTTGTAAGAACATTCTCGTTTGGCCATAACCAATACAATACCAGTAGTTCGGCTTTTGTTAATTCTGTTGATGTGCTACCCATGGGGACCATCGGTATAGGAGGAGCCGCACCTATTATACCCGGACGCGAAATGAAAAGGAAAAAGGGCTTAATTTGGAGGTTACCTACGGAGTAATTAACTCGAGTGCTAAATTATTCCTGCTCCGGAACCAAGAGGCAAATGCTTCTGGTGCCGGAGCAGGATTTTTATACTTATGATGATTATTGCGAGAGATAGAGCAAAAAAGCGCAAGTTTCCGGACTGATATTTCTTTTGCTTTTTCTTGTTGCCCTGCTTAACTTTGGCTACGGTTTTTCTTGTATGTTCAAAACGATATTCAAACAGGTAAGGCAGTATAAAACCGCTGCTATTCTAACACCTATATGGACAGCTGCAGAGGTTGTAATGGGGGTTCTGATACCTTATGTAACTGCATCTATCATAGATAAAGGCATTAATGCCGGCAGTATGCCGGATGTGTATCGCTATGGAATATACATGTTGCTGATGGCTTTATTGAGCCTGATGTTTGGAATATTAGCCGGGCGTTTTGCAGCCTACTCTTCTACAGGAATTGCCGCAAATCTCAGAGAGGCCATGTACAGGAATATTCAAAGGTTTTCTTTTTCAGATATAGATAAGTATTCCACAGCAGGATTAGTAACCAGAATGACTACAGATGTGGCAAATGTTCAGAATGCCATACAGATGCTGTTAAGAGTGTCTTTCAGAGCTCCATTAAACCTGATTTCCAGTGTGGTGATGTGCTTTTTTATAAATGCCAAACTCAGTATCATCTTTATTGTGGCCATAACAATTCTGGCAACTATGCTCACCTTAATTATTAAGCGAGCTTCCAAATTGTTTCAAGAGATTTTCAAGAAGTACGACAATCTAAATGCCGTGGTACAGGAGAATGTATCGGCAATAAGAGTGGTAAAGGCTTTTGTTAGAGAACATCACGAATTAGGAAAGTTAGATAGGGCTGCACTTTCTCTCTATAAGCTCAATGTTAGTGCAGAGGCAATAATGGCTCTGAATGGTCCGATAATGAATATAGTGGTTTATGGCAGTATTATTTCTTTATCGTGGTTTGGTGCACATTACATTGTAGAAGGTACTCTGACAACAGGGCAGCTCACTTCTTTATTCTCTTATGTTATGATGGTGCTGCAGGCGCTTATGATGCTCTCTATGATTTTTGTACAGCTCACAATGAGTAGTGCGAGTGTTAAGAGAATAGCTCAGGTGATAGAGGAAGAGCCGGATATGGATAACCCTGAATCTCCTATAACAGAAGTTGAAGATGGCTCTATTGAGTTTGAACATGTGTATTTTTCTTACAAAAAGGGAGGCGACTATGCTCTTGAAGATATAAATCTAAAGATTGAATCGGGGCAGACCATAGGTATAATAGGAGGAACCGGTAGCGGTAAAAGTACGTTAGGCTCTTTGGTATGCCGTTTGTACGATGTAAGCCGAGGCAAGGTAAAGGTAGCAGGAGTGGATGTGAAGAGGTACGATTTAACAGCCTTACGCAATCAGGTTGCGGTGGTATTGCAGAATAATACACTGTTTTCCGGAACCATTATAGATAATCTTAGGTGGGGGAAGGAAGATGCTACGGAAGAAGAATGTAGGCAGGCTTGTATTGCAGCTTGTGCAGATGAATTTATATCATCGCTGCCCAACGGGTATCATACGAAAGTTGAGCAGGGCGGGGCTAATTTTTCCGGAGGGCAGAAGCAGAGGCTCTGTATTGCACGGGCGTTGTTGAAGAGGCCCAAGATTCTTATTCTCGACGATTCTACATCAGCTGTAGATACCGCTACAGACGGTAAGATTCGCAAGACTTTTAAGGTAGAAATGCAGGAAACCACAAAAATTATAATATCTCACAGAATTTCGAGTATTTGCCATGCAGACAAGATTGTGGTAATGGAGGATGGATTGATAAAAGGCTTTGATACTCACGATAATCTACTTGCCGGTAACGAAATCTATAAGGATATATACAATATGCAGACTTCTGGTGGTCAGGGAGATTTTGACGAGATTACTTAATAATCTGTGTTGATTTACCGGAAACTGTTGAGAAATGTTTATGATTGTTTAATGTCGGATAGAAGAGGCAATTTGAAAATATCAACCGTAGCTCGGCTGTTCAAGCTTATTCTGCAGAAGAACAAGTGGAAGATAGCTGTTGTACTGCTTTGCATACTTGTATCTACTTTAGCTACCCTTGCATCAACTCTGTTTACCAAAACTCTGTTAGATGAATATGTGGTGCCTATGCTTAAAAGCGGTTTGAGGGATTATTCTCCTATAGCGGCAGCTTTATTTAGGTTAGGAGTTGTATTGGGCATAGGTGTTATAGCATCATACTCTTATAATCTGCTGACTGTCTATATTAGTCAAGGTACCCTTAAAGCTTTAAGGCATAGTTTGTTTGAACACATGGAGAAACTGCCGTTAAGTTATTTTGACTCTCGTTCTCACGGCGATATAATGTCTGTCTATACCAATGATGTAGATACTTTAAGGCAAGTAATAGGACAGACCATCCCCCGCCTTTTCCAATCTGTGGTAACAGTTGTATCTACATTTGTAAGTATGCTTGTTTTGAGCATACCATTATCGTTGGTTTCTGTGATAATGGCTGTTATAATGTTCTTTACCACAAGGTATCTTGGGAAATTATCTAAAAAGCACTTTAAAAAAAGACAGCAAATGCTTGGGACTGTTAACGGATATATAGAGGAAATGGTGTCGGGCCAGAGGGTTATAAAGGTATATTGCCACGAAAACAAAACAACAGAGGAGTTTTCTATACTTAATAACCAACTGAGACAGAGCGTGTACAATGCCAATAAGATAGGTAATATTGTTATGCCTGTAAACGGAAATATAGGTAATTTAGGCTATGTGCTGATAGCTACCGTGGGGGCGGCAGTGGCATTGTCGTCTCTTTCAGGTTTCTTTTTCTGTGGTTTGAATGGCTCGGCCTTAACGCTCGGAGCGTTAGTAGCATTTCTTACCTTGCATAAAAACTTTACCCGTCCGGTATCTCAGATAAGTAACGAAATTAACAGCATAGTAATGGCTGTTGCCGGTGCCGATAGGGTTTATGAGCTATTAGACCAGAAGGCTGAAGAAAACGAAGGCTCTGTTACCTTGCATAAAGAGGGCGATGGCAAATGGAACTGGAGAACTAAAGACGGCAGAAGCGTGCCTTTGAAGGGAGAGGTCTCGCTCTCCGATGTAGATTTTAGCTATGTAAAAGGCAAGCAGATATTGTATGATATAAATCTGACGGCCTATCCGGGGCAGAAAATAGCGTTTGTAGGCGGTACCGGTGCAGGTAAAACCACTATAACTAATTTAATAAACCGCTTCTACGAAATACAGGAAGGGAGAATTACTTACGATGGTTTTAACATTCGCGAGATAGAGAAGAATTCTCTGAGGCAGAGCTTGGGTATAGTTTTACAGGAAACTCATCTGTTTACCGGCAGTGTGTTTGACAATATACGCTACGGAAGGTTAGATGCCACAGAGGCAGACTGTATTAAGGCGGCCAAGCTTGTGCTTGCAGATAGTTTTATACGCCGTTTACCCAACGGATATCACACAATTATAAGTGCAGATGGCGGCAATCTTTCACATGGAGAAAAGCAGCTGTTGTCTATTGCCCGTGCGGCCGTTGCGGCTCCTCCGGTGCTGATATTAGACGAGGCTACATCTTCTATAGATACCCGCACAGAAAAGCTCATTCAGAGTGGCATGGATTCTTTAATGCAGGGAAGAACCACATTTGTTATAGCTCACAGGCTATCTACCATCCTTAATGCAGATTATATTATGGTGATGGATAAGGGCAGAATCATAGAAAGGGGCAAACATCACGAACTTCTTGCCTTGCGTGGAAAGTATTACGAGTTATTTACAGGCAATCAGATTATTTCCTAAGGCTTTTCCTGCTAAAATATTCAGAGTTTTGGGCTTTTTGCCTTAAAATTATTTACATTTTTTTTCTTATGCTTAAAATTTTGTTATATTTGTCGGTCATATAAAAGAAATACTTAACAACAATTGAATTACATGAAAAATATAGATTGGGGAAAGTTATCTTTCTCTTACACCAAGACAGACTATATTGTATATAGTACTTTCAAGGATGGTAAATGGGGGCCTGCACAGTTAACCTCAGATTTCAACATTGCACTAAGCGCCTATGCTGGTGTTTTGCACTATGGATCTTCTTGCTTTGAGGGGCTGAAGGCTTTCAGGGGCGTAGATGGTAAAGTAAGGCTTTTCCGTCCGGAGGAAAATGCTAAAAGAATGGTCAGGAGTGCTAAATTCTTGGATCTTCCTGCACCTTCTGTGGAGCAGTTTGTAGAAATGTGCGTTATGGCAGTAAAGGCTAACTCTGAGTATATTCCACCTTATGAAACAATGGCATCTCTGTACCTGCGTCCGTTGCTTATAGGAAGCAACCCACAGCTTGGAATTCGTTCTTCTGCAGAATCTACTTTCCTTGTAATGGCATCTCCTGTAGGTACTTACTCAGGCGACAAGATACTTGTTCCGGGTACAGCCGTTGTAGGTAGAAATTACGACAGAGCTGCTCCCAATGGTAGCGGTAGCTACAAAATAGGTGCAAACTACGCTCAGAGTCTTCATCCTTACAATATAGCGCATAATCAGGGTTATAGAGAGTTACTTTTCTTAGATGCTAAAACAAACTCCCTGATAGAAGAATTTGGCTCTTCAAACTTCTTTGCAATAAAGGGCAATACCTATATTACTCCAGATTCTCACAGCGTTCTTCCTTCTATTACAAATGCCAGTTTGAGAACTGTTGCCGCAGACCTTGGCATGAAGGTGGAAATGAGACAGGTTCCTCTGATAGAACTGGCAGAGGTGGATGAAGTTAATTCTTGTGGTACTGCTGTGGTAATTACGCCTATATGCAGAATAGACGACAAGATTCGTCTGGAAGATGAACAGCCTTCTCATGTATATAAGTTTACAGATGAGTGTGGAGAGAAGTCGCGCAAGCTATACGATCAGATTATAGGTATTCAGAAGGGCTTGTTAGACGACCGCTTTGGCTGGATTCTTAATGTAGATTGTTAATTTGCT
>DFIA01000031.1 GCA_002372015.1 Bacteroidales bacterium UBA3709
TGGAACGCTTAGGTTATGTTACTGTTGTAGAATGTAGCTTGGAAACCGGCAGAACGCATCAGATTAGAGTTCACATGAAATATCTTGGGCATCCCCTTTTCAACGACGACAGGTACGGGGGCAACAAGATACTGCAAGGAACCATATACTCAAAGTATAAGCAGTTTATAGAAAACTGCTTTAAGGTACTGCCAAGGCAGGGCCTGCATGCAAAAACACTTGGCTTTATACATCCGACAACCGGCCGGCAAATGGATTTTGATTCTCCAATACCGGCCGATATGAATGCCCTTATAGAAAAGATGAGAAGCTATATCAAGTTACGCAACGAAGCAGAATAGGCTTGTAATTACTTTAAAACCGCTATCTTCTGCCGCCTCTTGGCATACCTCCACCCCAGCCACCGCTTCGTCTGGCATCGCGCATGTTAACTCCACCAAATGAGCCAAAACGGTATGTGAGTGTAAACATTACATATCTGCCGAGCGTATTGTTGGTTACATCTTCAAAGTAGTTCTCTGAAGTGGTTCTATATGTATTTTTAGACTTGTTCAATATATCATATACTCTAACTTTGAAAGTAAATGCATTCTTTAAGAAAGTTTTGGAAACTTCTCCGTTCCAAATGGTCTGAGGCTCGCCAAAACCGGCAGAGTATCCATTAAAGAATCTGTAGTTAATATCTGATGTAACATTGAACGTCTTTAGGAATGTCCAGTTTATACTGGCAGAAAGCCTGTTAGACCAAGTCTGAACATCATCTAAACTGCTTACACTATACCATGCATTGCGGAAATTGGTTCCTCCTCCTACTCTTGCCTCAAAATTGTCTATTCTGTATGTAAGGCCAAGGTTTAAGTTAATATTGAGATTTTTTGTCTCGTTCTCTACAAAGTCGCCACCTGAAGCCACATAACTAATACCATTACCAAAGTTCATTCTGGAAAATACATTTACAGTAAAATCACTCTTTGCAATTTTGGAGTTAAAGAACACACCCCCAGATATGTTATAAATACCCTTGTCTGTATTAATGAACTTGCTGTGCTGTACTCCATCTGCAGTGTATCTCTTCTGATTGATAATGCTCTTGGTGGTATAGGAAAACTCTCCGTTAAATCCAAGAAAACTAAAATTCTTACGATTAGATTTACGATACTCACCACCTATTCTGTGCGAGAAAGAGGGGTTCAGTTTATCATTACCTTCCTGCACATACAACGGGTTGGAGTTGTCTGGAATAGGAAGCAACTGATTTAAATTTGGCTGATTTGTTCTACCCCAATAGTAGAGTCTGAGAAATTTTTCTTCACTTATTCTGTAATCCAATCGTGCAGATGGGGCAAAATTGGTTACAGAGTAGGAAGTATCCCTGCCCCTGCCAACACTTGTAGTCTTAGCCGGTGTGGCGCTAACTCCAAACATAAAGTTATACTTCTCCTCCTGCTTCCTAAGGGCTAACTCCATTCTTTGTGTCTGGAAATCACCCATATATTGGCTTGAATATTCGTCATTCTTAATAGTATATGTATCGGTTACAGGGTCGTAATCATTGGTTAGCTTTGCTGTATTTGAATGATTACGGCTAAAGCGATAAGATCCTTGGATAAAGTAGTTCTTCCCCAAAGGTTCTGTGTAAGAAGCGTTGATTCCAAACTGATTAGATCTTTGATTTTGATGATATTTCTGATTTATCTCATCTACTCTCGATATAATACCCGATGTAAAGTAGTTAGTTTCTGATATATTAAAACCGTCTGCCGAATTATTTGAGAAAGCATAATTTATTCTCAGAGTCATGGTTCTCCCCGGCTTCCAGAGCCTTTGACGCCACATTGCACTACCCCCCACTTGGATTGAATTGTTATCGCCAAAAGAAGAGTTAAAGCCACGGTTTGTAGAATCGCCCCCTCTGAGGGTATAGAAATTGTTCTCTTGGTTAAAATCTCCATTACCGGCTCTTAGATACGGACGAATTATAAAAGAGGTTGCATCTGTAGGATTATACTCTATTTCGCTGTCGAATCTATGACCATGAGCTACCGTATTCTGCTTTCCGGAAGACCAGTTGTTCTGGTTTACAGACTCTGAAAGTATAGTGGTTCTGTCTCTGGTCTCTAAAACATCCTTATTGGTAGCAGAGTAGAGATAACTCGAATTTATTTTCAACTTCTTGTCTGCAGATTCATAATTAGCGTTCATACCGCCCATTTTAGAAGCTGTAATACCATTGCCGGTCCAACTAAAACCTCCGCCACCGCCACGGCCTCCGCCACCACCCATATTCATACCTCCCATTCCTCCGCCAGACATCATAACGCTCATCATAGAACCTGCCATATCGTTAAAACTTCTGTTGTTTGTATTGTTGGCGTTACCTATGAAACTGATTTGTGTTCTTGGGGTAAACCTGCCCACCATAAAAGCGCCCTCGTATCTTTTCTCCGTTCCATAACCACCTCCTACGTTACCTATCCAACCATCTGCCATACCTCTTTTTAGGCTCAAATCCAATACAGTTTCCTCGTCTCCATCGTCTATACCGGTAAAACGCGCCTCGTCAGACTTTCTCTCCACTACCCTTACTTTGTCAACTATTTTAGCCGGAAGATTCTTTGAGGCAAGTTGCGGATCGTCCATAAAAAACACCTTGCCGTCTATCATTATTTTGTTGATAGTTTTGCCGTTTTGTGTTATGGTCCCATCTGAATCTATCTCTATGCCAGGAAGTTTCTTCAGTAACTCTTCCAACATATCTGTTTCGTTTGTCTTAAAAGAAGAGGCATTATACTCTATAGTATCTTTCTTTACTACCATCTGATTTCCAACAGCACTTACCACAATACCTGAGAGAGTATTTTCTCCGTTTAGATAAACAACACCCATATCGTTATTGCCTCTGCGTACATCAAATACCTGTGTATGCTGGCGATACCCAACACATTCTATAAGTACACTGGCTCTACCCACCGGAGCATTTGGTATTACCGCCACACCCGTAGAATCTGAAAGGGCATAACGCTTTGCCTGAGCCTCGCCTATGTATTTTATAGACATTGTAGCAAATTCCACTGGTGTTTTTGAAGCACTGTCCAGCACCATTACTCTTAACTGATTTTGCGCAAAACTGCTGCTCGAACCAAGCACAAGTGCCACTAACAGCACACTGAAAAACAAATATACCTTCTTCATAAAAATCAAATTACAATGCTTAGACAAGGCCAAACTCAAAAAGTAAAATCCAATTTATTTTTTGGAACTTTTAACACTGTGCACTGTTCTGGAAGGATTGCTCTTTACAAAGTCTTCCCAGCTTTTTTTATGGCCGGAACTCTTTATATTTGCCAGAGATGTTTTTCCTACACGCATACTGGCAGAAGAACCTTTTCTTGAAGAGGCAGCTGATAGTTTTTCTCTGATATCTTCTTTTGCACACTGCATTGTAATACTCCCTTGCGTGTAGAAATGGCATAGTGCAATGGCAACGGCATCGGTTGCATCTAAGTATTTACTACCTGATTTAAAAGACAATATATGTTCTACCATAGCTGCCACCTGCTCCTTAGAGGCAGAACCCTTACCGGTTACTGCAAGTTTTACACTTCGCGGAGCATATTCAAATATCGGGATGTCTTTTAGTAGTGCGGCTGCTATTGCAGCACCTTGGGCTCTACCCAATTTCAACATAGTTTGCGGGTTTTTTCCATAGAACGGAGCTTCAATAGCCAGTACATCTGGTTTGTGCTTTCTTATAAGTTTAGATAATTCGAGCAGAATACGTTGCAGAACAAGAAAATGGGTTTTTTCTTTCTTCAGATCAATTACCCCGGCCTGCACCAATACAGGCTTTTTACCACTTATGGAAATAACTCCAAAACCAAGTATTCTTGTTCCCGGATCTATTCCCAATATGGTTTGCTCTGCTTTCATAGGAAGCAAAAAACTGATTAGTCTATATAATCAAAGCCCGTAAACTCTCTCAGACATTCAGGTACCTTAATTCTTCCGTCTTCCTGCTGATTGTCTTCCAGTATAGAGGCCAATATTCGAGGCAAGGCCAATGAGCTGCCATTAAGAGTATGGGCTAACTTCATCTTGCCGTCTTCATCTTTATATCTAAGCTTCAACCTATTGGCCTGAAAGGTTTCAAAGTTTGATACAGAGCTAACTTCCAACCATCTGCCTTGTGCCTCGCTATAAACTTCAAAGTCATAAGTAATAGCAGAAGTAAAGCTCATATCGCCACCACAAAGACGCAAAATTCTGTAAGGCAAGCCCAATTCTCTAACAAGCCCCTCTACATGAGCCACCATCTCATCCAATGCCTTATAAGAGTTTTCCGGCAGAGTAAGCTGCACTATTTCTACTTTATCAAACTGATGCAAGCGGTTAAGGCCCCTTACATCTTTTCCATAAGAACCGGCCTCACGGCGAAAACACTGTGTGTAGGCTGTCATCTTTATAGGGAAATTCTTTTTGGGCACTATACAATCGCGATAGATATTGGTAACAGGCACCTCTGCCGTAGGTATCATGTAAAATTTATCTAACCCTATGTAGTACATCTGCTCTCCCTTGTCTGGAAGCTGCCCGGTAGCAAAGGCCGAATCTTCGTTAACAACCAAAGGCGGCTGTACTTCTACATATCCGGCCTTGGTATTGCGGTCTAAAAAATAGGAAATAAGAGCCCTCTGAATTTTAGCTCCTTTGCCTATATAAACCGGAAAACCCGCTCCGGTTAATTTTACTCCAAGATCAAAATCTATTATATTTAAGTCTTTTGCCAGTTCCCAGTGAGGCTTTGCATTGTTAGGAAGAACTGTTTTATTGCCTCCTTCCTTTACTATTACATTATCTTCTGCGCTCTTGCCTGCAGGCACATCTTTGCAAGGCAAGTTAGGTAGCATTACTAATTTATCCATCTGCTCTTTTTGCAACAACTCTAACTTCTGCTGTAATTCTACAGAAGCATTTTTGAGCGATGCCACCTTCTGCTTAGCATTCTCTGCTTCGTCTTTCTTTCCCTCCTTCATCAGTAGGCCAATACTCTTGGCTGCCTTATTCTGCTGTGCAAGATTAGAGTCTAACTGAGTTTGAATACTACGCCTTTGAGTGTCTGCCTCAAGAATTTGCGCAACTATTTGCCTTGCATCAAAATTCTTAACGGCTAACCTCTCTATCACAAATTCCGGATTCTCTCGCAATAATTTGAGTTCTAACATATTATTGTATTTTTTCTGGAGTATATAACCAAAAAAAGGCCGTCAAAATATTTTTTGCCCGGCCTTTCTTATTTTACACTATACGGTTACCAAAGAATTAGCTCTGGGCTTCTTCCTTAGGGAGAACCGATACATAGGATCTGCCTTCTGCCTTCACCTTGAAGGTAACAATCCCATCTGTTAAAGCAAAAAGAGTATGGTCTTTACCCATTCCCACATTCTTGCCCGGATAGTGAACTGTACCTCTCTGGCGAACCAGAATATTGCCGGCCTTGCACACCTGACCACCGAATAATTTCAGGCCAAGTCTTTTGCTGTGCGATTCGCGGCCGTTTTTAGAACTACCTACACCTTTTTTGTGTGCCATAATCTGTTACTTTAAGCTATTGATTCTATTTCCAGTCTGGTAAGATACTGACGGTGCCCGTTTTTCTTATCGAAGCCCTTGTGAGCTATTTTCTTAAAAACGATAACCTTATTACCTTTAAGATGCTCTAATACCTTTGCTTTTACGGTAGCACCTTCTACATACGGAGTTCCGACTGTTACAGCTCCGTTATTGTCTGTCAGCAAAACTTTATCGAAAGTTACCGTAGAACCTACCTCATCTGCAAGGCGATGTACATAGATTTTCTTTCCGGCCTCAACCTTAAACTGCTGACCTGCAATATCTACAATTGCGTACATAATAAAACACATTTTGGTTTTGACAGCAAGCGGCCTAAATCACAGGCTCTTATCATAAGCTCCACTGCCTTATTTCTTTTGGGAGTGCAAAAGTAGTGTTTTTAAGCAGAAAAACAAAATTTTTAACTAATTTTGTGTAAATATAGCTGTGAATATAGCATAATTATGGATTACTTATCGCCATTTGAATACAATGGAATTGTTACCGGACAACGCTTTATTGGCAGAGAAAAAGAAGTAGCACGCCTGCAAAAGCTTATAATATCTCACAAGAACGCATTATTGTACGGCCCACCCAAAATAGGCAAAAGGTCTATAGTATATAATGCCCTAAAGGGGCTCAACTTGGAAGCAGAGCGCATTACTGTATGCCAATTTGATCTTTTTAATATCAGACACGTAGAAAAGTTGTTAAGGAAGCTGTCTAAGGTAGTGGCAGAAACCCTACTCACCGAAGAAGAACGCAAAAAGGCCTTTGCTGCACATTTAAGAAATATTTCATTAGAGCCGTCTTCCAGAGAACCGCTTACAGACAAGCAGATAAAAACTCTTCTAAGATTTCCTCAAACAATAGCCCATGCAAAAGGAAAGCATCTGATAATATATTTGCAGCAGTTTCAGGATATTCTCCTGTTCGACAAACCCATAAAGGTTTTAGGCATGTTAGAGGCAGCTCTGGCAGAAGCAAAAGATGTATCGCTGATAATTACAGGCGACAAACGAAATGCCATGAATTCAATTTTTGAAGAAATGCATTTCTTCAGAAATTTAGTAACCGAAATACCTATAAAGCCTATCAATCGCAAGATTTTTGCAGAATTTATTGTCAGATGTTTTGCGCAGAACGGTAAAAAGATTGCTCTTAAAGACGCCGGCCTACTCTATGATACATTAGAAGGCGATCCTTGGTACATCCAGCACTTGGCCGAAATCTGCTATCTTCTCACAGAAGAAGAGCTTACACAAGAAATCATAGACCGTAGCATTCAGTTTCTGCTCAACATGTACGACTACGAACTCCACAATACAATATATGGCCTGAGTACTCACCAACTTCAACTCATAAGAGCCATACTGGATGGCGAGCGGCGTTTTAGTAAAACAGAAGTTCTAGAAAAATACGGTCTAAATTCATCGGCCAATGTAAACCGCCTTAAAGAGGCTCTAACAAAAAAAGAGATTGTTACCTTTATTTCTAAGAACACCATAGAATTCAACGATTCACTATTAAAACTTTGGTTCAAAAATTATTTCTTCAACGACCAGTAAATATGAAAAACCTTGTTGTGTTAAGTGGCGCAGGAATTAGCGCAGAAAGCGGCATCAGCACCTTCAGAGACAGTAACGGACTCTGGGAAAATTACCCTGTGGAACAGGTTGCATCGGCAGACAGCTGGTATGTATATGGGCGCAAAAAACTGATGTTAGATTTCTACAATTACAGACGCAGAGACCTCAAAACCAGAGAACCTAACCTTGCTCATAAAATTGTAGCAGAGTTAGAAAAGGATTTTAATGTAGCTATTGCAACACAAAATATAGATAATCTCCATGAAAGGGCAGGCAGTTCCAATATAATACACTTGCACGGAGAACTAACAAAAGCTCGTGGAGAAAATGCAGATTATTATAACTACACAGATATAGAATATAAAGATATAAACATAGGAGATCTTACTCCCGATGGCCAACAACTCAGGCCCCACATAGTATGGTTTGGAGAGGCAGTTCCAGAGCTTGATAAAGCAGCATCGGCCGTTTCAAAAGCAGACATACTCGTAATTGTGGGAACCAGTCTTGTTGTATATCCGGCAGCAGGACTCGTACACTATACCAAACCAAGTGCAGAGATTTACCTGATAGATCCGCAAGATGTGGCCCATTCTGCAAACTTTATACATATAAAAGAAAAGGCTACCATAGGCATGCAGAAACTCAGAGACCTCCTAAAACCATAGCACAATGATAAACAAGCTCTTATAGATAGTAAGCAAAGAGAAGTTTATTTATGTTTGCATTATTAGAACGCTAAATGAGAAGAGAAGATATAAAATAAGATGAATTGCTATTAAGTGAATTGAAACGAACCTTTTCGATAAGCCAAATGAGCAAAGCAAAACTTGTTTTAGCTTTTGCCATGGCGAGAAAAGTTGCGTGAATACGAACCTTTTCGATAAGCTAAATGAGCAAAGACAAGTTCACTTGGATTTGCCATGGCGAGAAACTTTTCGATAAGCCAAATCTTGATATCGTTTATTTTGCAAACTGCATGCAAATAAATTTGTAAGTCTTTTTCTGAAATCTTTTTTTGCGTATATTGCGATATAATAGTTAATACATCACTCCGTATTATTGTTTTCCTATTTATAATACAGAAGCGTAGTTCCTTTTATTTAATAACACTATGACTAATTAATATACTAATATTATGAAAAATGTTTTAGGCTGTATATTGGTAAAGCGCCCGGTGTTTTTGCCGGTGCTATTGCTGTTATTTGCAGTTTTTATACTCTTTGCTGAAAAAGCTGCAGCCCAAGACACAGACGATATTATTAAACAATATGGATATGTTATAATAAAGGAGGCACCGCCAAGAATCTTGGATAGCGTTGCAGCTGCTTATCAGGGCACATGGAAGTATGAAAATAAAGAAGAGGGAATAGAGTTTATTGTAAAGCTGAGATGTGCCAGTTTCATTAATATGTTTTTTCTGGAGAGAGATCAAATAACAATAGCCGGAGCTTACAAAATAACAAGAAATGGAGAAGTTATAGAAGACAACCTGTCGTGTTTAGACTGCCTCAAAAATGAAACTGTGCTTCTTACTGGTCTCAACCATCTGCTTTTTGATGGAGCCCCTATTCAAGGAGATGCTGCTTTCCCTCAGAATCTGCCATTCGTTCCGGATTTCATATTCCGTGACAGAACTACAAAAAAAGAAAGTAAGCTTTTTTACATACGCACAGATTCCATGAATTCTTCCAACAACCGTCTGTACTGGGATTTTTCCGACAGAAATCATAACTGGTTAGCAAATGAGGAGTTTAGAGTTATGACCCGAGAGCAGTATGAAGAGGAACAGAGAAGAGAAAAGGCCGGATTTACTGTTCCGGAAAAATGTGTGCTTACAAGAGTATCGCACTCTGTTTATGATGATTAACAAAAAGCGCACAATAAAACCGACGCCTTGTTTGCGTAAAACTTTTCGATAAACCAAATGAGCAAAGACAAGCTTGCTTAGATTTGCCATGGCGAGAAAAGTTCTATAGAAAAGTTGCACTGAAAAGTTGCAGTAAAAAGCTGCGTGAAAACGAAGCGCAATATCTTGATAACAGATTTTATTCAACACATTTTGAAAATGTTCCAGATTTTGTATATTTGTTAAAAGATTCTGACCATAATCCATAATCTACAGAATCCTATGACCCACAAACAAATGCCGATATTTATTACCGACACCTTTTTTTTATATACTTTAATTAATTTACTTATGAAAAACAAAATCATCAACATGCTTGATAATGGCAGCCCTGTTCTTATAGGCGCAGACAGAAAAGAAAATGGAAAAAGGCATGGGCACTTCTGGGTTATAGATGGTTACAGGCTACAGAACCAAGTCGGTTCCAATCATCACGTGTATGGACAAAGGTATCTTATGCATTGCAACTGGGGTTGGGGAGGAGTCGCTAACGGCTATTATGTATCAAAGGTTTTTGATTTACGCACAGGTGCAGAGGAAATGGACCCTTGTGATACCGACACTTCTACTATGCCACGACATTACCATTATGCCTATAGAACAGTAACATATACAAATCCAAATCGCTAACATTATGAGAAAATATAGGAACACAAATATTTGCAATATTTGTTTTTTGCTTCTAAGTTCTCTGTTTTTATTGTATGCTTGCACTCCTCGGCGTGTTGAAAAGGCTATAACACTTACTTTTAGGTCGTTTGTCGGAAGATATGCTTTTGTAGGAGAAGACTTATTTTTAGAGAGTCCTGTGGAAAGGGCTATAACTCTTAAAGGAAGAATTATAGGGTCTTCCGTATATGATGACAAGCGCGAGGATAAAATACGCATTTATGACAGCCTGTGTCTGAAAAATGGCGATATGTCTTACAACAGGTCGGTGAGTGGCATGCCTAAACCTCTTGGGATCGTTGCTTCGGGAGTAAATTTTATCAAGACAGATATAACCTGCACAAGAGATTTCAGTGCCGGCCTTCCAGCCGGTTCTTCTCTGGCAGGTATCGTAAGATTTATGTCAAGTTCCCTTTATCCTTTTATTAAATCTGGATATACAAAAACATACGACTATACACAGGAATTGCCTGAACCTTACAAAAGTCTCGGGCAAAAGTATGTCCATCTTTACTTTGAAGAATACTCTCAGTTTAGGCCCTTAAGCAAAACAGAAGCACCATTATTTCCGATAAACAAAATTGCAACAGAACTGAACAAAGAAGATTTGACTCTTGTAGGGTTGTGGGAGTCTGGTGTTGGCAATATAGGTACCCTGTATTTTGAAGAACTGCCCGAGACCTCCGGAGAGTATGAGATAGTTGTAAAGCTTTATGGCGATGACGGAAAGACATATTCAGGGAGTATTGTAATGAATTTCTGAGTAAACGCCACAAGTATCTAAGTACGAGAGAAGAAATTCAGTATAGAACCTGTACTACTTGAGCAAGACATAAACAAAGCTTAGCGAGCCATTAGGAGATTGCCATACTGCGGTAATCTCCTTTTTTTTAGGCAGAATTCGCTCAATATGCTTTGCGGGTGTTCTGGGTTTTGTCCATTGTTAAAGACGCAGTGTGATTAAAAAGATGAGTAATAATTATATCTTTGTACAAGATATAACCTTTTCGATAAGCCAAATGAGCAAAGGCAAGCTTGCTTGAGTTTGCCATGGCGGTAAAAAGTTCTATAGAAAAGTTGCAATGAAAAGCTGCAGTAAAAACGAACCATAGCCCGTGTTTGTCTGATGTTGTTTTGTGGTTATGTATGTTTTTTATAAATTGCGATACTCATTTAATATTTATTTTAATACTTTAAGTTTAAGCCGTATGAAAAAAATAGTTATCGTTCTTATGTGCGCTCTCCTTATAGTTTCGGGATGCGGCAGTATGTACAAGACAACTTCCGGCGGTCTGATTGGAGGCGGTGCTGGTGCTGCTATCGGGGCAGGTCTTGGCGCTTTAATAGGTAAAGGTAAGGGTGCTGCAATAGGTGCTGCAATAGGTAGTGCCGTTGGTGCCGGAGCCGGTGTTATTATCGGCAGAAAGATGGACAAAAAGGCAGAACAACTGCAGAAAGAGCTTGAAAATGCAAAGGTTGAGACTGTTACAGATGTAAACGGTCTCGAAGCTATCAAAATAACTTTTAACAGTGGTTTGTTGTTCAAAACCGGTAAGTCTGATCTTTCTGTAGCATCTAAAGAAGATTTGGCAAAATTTGCTGCTTCTATGAAAGATATGGCGGAAACTGATATTACAATATATGGGCATACCGATAATACAGGCAGTGCTCAGGTTAATGAAAAGCTTTCTCTTGAAAGAGCCGGAGCTGTGAGAAGCTATCTGAGGTCTCTTGGAATCTTGGATTCAAGAATGATTAGTGAGGGTAAATCTTACAACGAGCCGGTAGCAGACAACACTACAGAAGAAGGAAGAAAGCAGAACAGAAGAGTTGAAGTTTATATCACTGCCAACAAAGCTATGATTGAGCAGGCAGAAGCAGAGGCAAACTAAACTTTTTAGCATACAATAGACAAAATGAGGGCGGCTAAAAAGCCGTCCTCATTTGTTAAACGATTGATACTGTTAGTCTAAGAGGCCTCTTGCCCTTAGCATAGCCTTAGGGTCTGGCTGACCACCCTTGAACATTTCGTAGAGTACCATAGGCTCCTCACTACCTCCTTTTTCAAGGAAAGTTTTGCGGAACTTTTCAGCAACTTCTTTATTGTATATGCCTTGTTGGGTAAAGTAGTCAAATGCATCTTTGTCCAACACTTCGCTCCATAGGTAACCATAATAGCCGGCACTATATCCAGAATTGAAAATATGATTGAAATAGGTAGTGCGGTATCTTGGTATAATTTCGTCTATCAGTCCCATCTCTTTGCATACCTTCTTTTCAAATTCTGCTATGTCTATGCCTTCCAGTTCTTCTAAGGTGAGTTGATGCCACTTCATGTCTAAAATAGAAGCAGCAGCAAGCTCTGCAGTCATGAAGCCCTGGTTAAATTTATTAGAATTATTTATCTTGGCTACAAGAGAATCTGGAATTATTTCTCCGCTCTGGTAGTGCTTTGCATAACGTGCAAGAATCTCAGGTTGAAAAGCCCAGTTTTCGTTGAATTGAGAGAATGTTTCAACAAAATCTCTTGTAACACTTGTTCCGCTTACAGAAACATAGTGGCACTTAGTAAGGAGCCCGTGAAGGGCGTGCCCAAATTCGTGGAACATGGTTTCTACCTGATCTATGGTAAGGAGTCCTGGCAAGTTGGCAGTAGGAGCGTTAAAGTTAGCCACATTAACTATAATAGGGCGCACGTCTTCTCCTTTCTTATTGTAGTATTGCTCTCTGAAATTGTTCATCCACGCTCCACCTCTCTTGGTGCTTCTTGGGAAGTAGTCTGTGAAGAAGATTCCTACAAGCGAGCCATCGGCATCTGTAATCTTAAAAGCCTCTACTTCCGGATTATATACCGGAACATCTTTCAGCGGCTCTACATTGATACCATAGAGCACATTGGCAGCGTAGAATATACCGTTTCTTACATTTTCCATTCTGAAATAAGGCTTGGTGAGGCTCTCGTCCAAGTCGAACTTGGCCTTTCTAACTCTTTCTGCATAATAGAACCAATCCCATGGTTCAATCTTGCTGCCGGCAGGGAGTATTCCTGCCTTAATATCTTCGTCCATGATTTTTTGCATATCATAGACTTCTTCTTTGGCTTTCTTAACAGCGGCAGTTATCACTTCATTCAAAAAGGCATCTACGGTTTGAGGTGTGCGAGCCATTTTATTGTCTAATTGATATGTGGCAAAATTTTCAAAGCCGAGTAATTTGGCTTTTTTAGCCTTTAGTCTGAGAATTTTTAGACAGTTCTCTTTGTTGTCGTAGTTGTCGGAATGATTAGCACGGTTTGAATAAGCTTCAAACATAGCCTTTCTTCTTTCTCTGTCTGAGCAGTTTGTCATCTCATCAGAATAGGCAGAAACAGGGATTCCAAACTCTTCCTTAAAAGCATTATTCTGGGCGAGCAGATTGTTGCCAAATTCGTGCTGAATATTAGAAAGTTGCTGGTTTATAGCGGCAAGTTCTTCCTGTTCTTGCGCAGAGAGAGCTACACCGTTTCTTGTAAAGGCTTGGTAGAGCTTTTTGAGCACCATCTGTTGTTCTCTGTTCAATGCAGATTGGTCTGCCTCATATATGGTCTTAACTCTTTCAAAAAGTTTCCTGTTCATAAAAATCTCGTCGTTATGGACAGTAAGCAGCTCGTTTGCAGTCTTTTCAATTTCGTTTAACGTAGTATCTGCATCTGTTTCTGCAAGGTTGTAAAGCACACCTGTAACCTTTGCAAGCAAGCCGCCGGAAAGTTCGTAGGCCGCAATAGTGTTCTCAAAGGTGGGTGCTTGCGGATTGTCTATAATGGCAGCAATTTCTTGTTTTTGTTCTTCTATGCCTTGTTTTATAGCCGGCAGATAGTGTTCTGTTTTTATCTGTTCAAAAGGCGGTATGCCATAAGGAGTATTCCATTCCGTTAGGAAAGGGTTCTGCTGTCGTGTGCAGGAAATAGTTGCCATAAGCAATACGGTAGTAAGTAAAATAAATGTTTTAGTTTTCATAGGATATATAATGTTGTTGTTTACTATTTCGTTTTTACGCAACTTTTCTATAGAACTTTTTACTGCAGCTTTTCATTGCAACTATCATACTCCAACAGCAACACTACTCCATCCATTGTACTAACTAACAACTGATTAGTTCCAATAGGAAGTGCGTAATTAATAAGAGCCTCAGAAATGTAGTGCTGCCAGGCCACAGAGCCATCGGCACAATTTAGGGCAAATATGCTGCCCCTTGATGTGCAGACAAACAGAAGCCCTTTGCCATCCTTCCCTACGTTATCTACCACGGTTATAGGAGAAGGGCCTATATCGTATTTGATTTCTGTTAAAGTTTGCCAGGCCGTAACTTCCGGAGCTGCTATCTTGAAAGAAGATTCGCCACTTGATTTTTGCCGTGCCTCTATAATTTTTTCTATCTTCTCTATGGAGTAAGCTCTTACTGTATCTTTCATAGATTTGATATAGTAGTTACTAAGGTCGGGAGAAATACCTATAGCCTCTCTACCTCCGTAGATTTCAGAAAGTTGCTGCCCTGTTTTGGCATCTATTGCATAACTGACTCTGTTTGGAATCACCACAAATATCTTACCCTTAGATTTAACAGGCCAAACCTGGGCCGGAGAGTAATTGCGGAAACTTCCGGCTATATTCCATTCCCACTGCTTCTTTCCGGTCTTTGTATTAAAAGAATACAGACTATTACCCCAATCGCCAATTACAACCTGCTCATTATCTACATACGGACGAGATACAACAAAACCATTCATCTTATCGTAACTCCACCTTAATTTACCGTTAGACAGATTTATGGCCCTAAAGATACCATCCGAAGCCCCTATATAAACTACGCCATCGTATATGTTGGCCGAGCCCAATACAGATTTATTACACTTGAATTTCCAGCGCAACCTACCATCCTTAGGATTTAAACAATATATATAGCTATCAGAACTGCCCACAACAACATAATCGGCATACACCGCAGGTGTAGAAAATGTTTTACCTCCTGTCTGAAAACTCCACTTTTTACTGCCGGTTAGGGCATCCAACCCGTATATCATACCCGCTTCATCGGCAAAAATTACCACATCACCCTCTGATACCCCTTTCTTTACAGATGGTATGGCATTAAAGCCTTTCTTAGAATAAATCTGATTTGTTTTGCTGTAAATAGCCGCTGCAGAGCCTATATCTGCCTCATTTTCAAACCTCCATACTTCTTTAACATTTGGAAAACAAGTATTAAAATCATTTGCAGAATGAGAGTAAATTACGTTGCTCGGATAAGGTTTTCCCTGGCTCATCCTCAGTGTAAACCATATATCTCCCTCAGAATCTCTACCCACAATTTTATCTCTGAAGGTAACTACAGAGCCTTTGATTTCTGCTACCACATAACCAATTTCTTTCTTGGGTGTAGCAAGTTGCGAACGTATTATTACCCCCGGCAAACCCTCATAATCCATAGGTTTATCTACATGCCAATGGCCCGAAAACACTAACTGGGTATTTTTTGTTTTTAGAAGTTCTATAACCTTATCGTACTGAAGAAGAGAAGTATCTAAAGGATAGTGATTGGCAAAGAAAAGAGGCTGGTCATCCGGTAATTTTCTAAGCTGCTCTTCTAACCAAACCATACTTTCCTTAGGCACAAGTGCCGGAGCCATTCTTATATTCGGCCCGCAGGGAGTTCCTATAAATTTATACCCTCCTGCCTCAAACTCATATCTTTCATAACCAAAAATCTGGCTAAAAGAATTGGTACCACTCTCGCTCCATGTATTATCATGATTCCCCGGTATTATAAACCAAGGAACTTTCAGCTTGCTCAAAATAGACTTGGCCGATTCCAGTTCACTATCATAGCCAAAGTTGGCTATATCGCCATTTATCATTACAAACTGAATCTCCGAGTTTTTATTGATATCTTCTACGCACGCTGCCGTACTCTTCTCGCTTGGTGCGCCTACAGAAATATGAATATCGCTCATCAGAGCAAACTTTATGCTCCCGTCTGGCTTGGCCGGAATTTTTACCCCACTATAAGTTCCATTATTAAAAGTCTGAGCACACAAAAAGCTGCCAGTAGCCACAATAGCCACTATAGCAGCAACAAACTTTCTTAAATTCATATTTTTAGGCTTTAAATAACTTCTATATCAGAACCCTTTATCCACCCCTGTCGTCCATCTGCAATCTCTATCTTATACCAGCTCTGCACAACTTCCAAGATTTTAACCTTTGTTCCCTCATGCAGTACAAACAGGCTATTGCCTCCAGCCGCCGGAGAACTCTTAACACTCCCTATATTCTCCACTATTACAGCATATTCTTTTGATTCTGCCCTTCTTGCAAGAGACACCGAAAACATCCACGCCCCAAATACTGCAAGAAATACAACTATGCCTGCAACAAAAAACAATCTTCTGGAGGAAGACTTTCGTGCAAAGGAATAAAAGAGAAGTAACACTAACCCAGCTAACAAAAATATCAGCGATAAAACAGCCCACATATCAGACGATAGAGAATTTCTCAAAGACCCTACCCAATCTGTAAGGATAAAGCCCGGAACAGCATCTATTTTATCTATAGTCATAGACTCAGACAATTTTAGATTATGCTTGATATCGTTGTCGGACGGATTGAGCTTCAAAGCCCGTTCGTAATTGAGAATAGCCTTGCCTATCACCCCTTTCCGAAAATATGCATTACCAAGATTATAATATAGTGAAGAAGACTCCCGTCCAGCCTCGGCTATGTTTTCATAAGCCGCAATAGCCTCATCAAAATTACCTGCAGAATAAGCCTCTTCCGCCCTATGCCACAACTCTGAGTCATCTTGAGCCAAAGCCAAATTCAAGGCAAGAACAACAAAAGCGAAAACAGAAAATATTTTTTTCATCATAACATTCCTTTACAATTTGTTTTCGAATCTGGAAATCAGCTCCACAGCTTTGTTATACTGAGCATCCATTGCCCCTGCTGCACCCTCTGGAGAATAACGCACCATCTCACAATCGTCTAACAGAGAAATCAGAGAAGCTACATCGTCTTGAGCTATACTCTTAGACAATAGGGTTTCCTGAATAACATCTCTTTGTAAATCTGACTGTTGAATAGATAACTTATCTGCCGTATAGCCTAACAAAGCCTTGTGCAATTCTTCATAAAATTCCTGTACTTTACTCTGGCCGAGATATGTCTGAGCCAGTTTAAGCCTTTGCCTTGCAACTTTATTTGCCTTACGGTTGCGTGTTCTCACAACATCTTTTCTAAGTGCCATTTTATTAGCCATCAGCTTTCGTATCACAAAGAAAAGGGCAATTAAAACAGCAGCAATAATGTAATATAACCAACTGAAACTCAAGAAGTTGTTTGCAGTCGCAAACGGAACGGCTGTTTTAATATATCGTATATCTTCTCCAAGGTTTCCCACAGATTTCTGGGCAGATGGTATATACATTCCACCTGTATTAACATTCGAGCCTTTACCTACTTTTATGGTAATAGTATCGGTAGTGAGAGTACGATACTGCCTCTTAGATAAATCGAAATATGTGTATTGCACAGGAGGTATTGTATAAACACCTTCTCCCCGAGGTATAAACGGATACTCAATTGTCTTCTTGCCGGTATAACCCTCGTTGGAAACAGAGAAATTGTTAGTAGATTTAGCATCGTATCTCTCAAAATCCGAAGGTAATTCAACTATAGGACTCTCTATGAGATTAAGATTGCCGCCTCCAGATAATTCCACTATCAGAGAAGCAGCCTCATTTGCATTAAGGCTGTCTTTGGTGAGTCGCGATGTCATGGAAAGTCTTCCTACTCCTCCTCCAAACGATGATGGAGCACCGGCAGGCAAGTCCGACACATGTACTCTGAGCCTGCCTGTAGATAAACGCTTCTTTACCACAGAATAGGAATCCATGTCGAACAAATCGTCCAAGATACTGCGAGAGCGTTGCGGACTATCCATAACCTGAACCTGACAAAGCATTTCGGCAGGGTCTATAGTCAGCTCGCCGGTTTGCTGAGGCATCAATATATAGCGGCGTATAAGAGCACTATTGTATATCTGTTCTCCAACTTTCTCCCTCACAAAATTAAGATTCTGCGGTGCATCTGTTTCCTGACTCCAGAACCCATTGAATATCGGCCACTTAATATCTTCAAAACCAACTATGTTTGAGCGTGTGTATATTTTTAGTGTAGCAATCACCGGTTCACCCTTTATAACTTTAGTCTTACTCAAAGACATACGAAGAAATAAATCGGCTTTGCCATAAGAAATTCCTGGATCGTTATCATACTGCGCCGAAGCAGACGACTGAGGCTGAGATTGTGATTGCGATCGAGGTTGAGCTTGTGAAGACGATTGCTGTGTATTTTGAGAATCCTGCTGCCGGCTACCCTTCACTACCTCTATAGTCATTGGCTGGGTGGTATAAACGGTGCCGTCTATTTCGGCACTGGCAGAAGATATTGTTATAGACTCCTGATCAGAAGCTTCCAATACAAAAGTATAGGTAACATTATAGGAAGAAGTTCGCTTGCCATTTATGATGGAAGTGTATCTGGAGGTGGAGGTAGAGGGCCCCGCTATTACATCCGCACCAGTAATAGATGGACGGTTAAAGGAAGCCACTTCTCCACTGGCGGTATATTTAAGCAAAAACCGTTCTCCCTGTCCTACAACATTAGGTGCTTCCGCCTTAAAGGTATTCTGCGCCCATCCGCAAACAACTGCTAACAAAAAGCAGAGCGTAAACACCGTTTTTAAAAAACATCTTTTCATATACTGCATTGCTTCTGCAAATTTACCAATTCTTATCTTTTTTCTTGCTTTTAATGGCAGCAGCTTTTGCCTTCTTTACTTTTTCCTGAGTCTGCCTCTCTTTATCTTGAATAGCCTGCAACATTTGGGCTGCGGCCTGTGAGCTCAACTGCTGCTTCTGCTGTCCACCCCTCTGCGGCTGATTCTGATTCTGGTCTTTGTTCTGGTCCTGATTTTGGTCCTTGTTCTGATCCTTGTTCTGATCCTGATTCTGGTCTTTGTTCTGGTCTTTGTTCTGATCCTTGTTCTGGTCTTGATTCTGATCTTTGTTCTGGTCTTGATTTTGATCCTTGTTCTGATCTTGATTCTGATCTTTGTTCTGGTCCTGATTTTGATCTTGGTTCTGGTCCTGATTTTGGTCTTTGTTCTGATCCTGATTTTGATCTTGGTTCTGATCTTTGTTCTGGTCCTGATTCTGATCCTTGTTCTGATCCTTGTTCTGGTCCTTGTTCTGGTCCTGATTCTGGTCTTGGTTCTGCTGGTTTTCAAGCATCTTCTTGGCATAGGCATAGTTTGCCTTAGCTGTTAAATCTGCAGGATTTCTTATCAGAGATTGCTTATATGCCTCAAGCGCCTTATCATACTGTTTCTGAGACAAAAACAAGTTTCCCAAGTTAAAGAAATACTTAGATGCAGAAGTGCCTTTACCCTGCATTTTGAGCATGGGATCCTCCTTCTTTACCATAGACTTTACATCTTGTTTGGGAAGAGAGGTATGCGTTCCTTTCAAATCTGGGACAAAGGGCATCTGAGCAACAGTATCTGCTACACCTGTATAAGCCTTGAGTGCACCATCCACATCGTTCAATCTGAAAAGAGTGTTGCCTAAATTATAATTTCCGGCAACTGAAACCGAGTCCTTCAACAAACCCTTTCTATACTCCACTTCTGCCTTTTTAAAATCTCCATCCTTAAAATACCTGTTCCCCTTACGCACTTCTTTCTTATCTGCCTGTCCAAAACTTTGAGTTACAGATAAAAGCACAAGCAAACCCACGGCAAATAATTTCTTTTTCATTTTTTTATCCCCAATAAGAAACTCTAAAAAGAAGAAAAACAACGCTATCCCCAAAAAATACATAAACTGCTCATTATATTCTTCAAAAGCCACTTCCTGATAGGATGTCTTTTTAAGTTCTCTAATTTTTTCTACAATATCTCCAAGGCCAAAATTGGTATCAGAAGCTCTCACATAAATTCCTCCTCCGGCCTCTGCTATACTCCTAAGGGCCTCTTCGTCTAACTTTGTTACTACTATCTGCCCGTCTTTGTCTTTCATCAGTCCGCCACCATCTTCCTGAATAGGCTCTCCCTTAGGAGTTCCAACGCCTATACAATAGACATTTATACCTGCCTCTTTAACCGCAGCGGCCACTTCTACCGGATCGTCTTCATGGTTTTCTCCATCGCTGATTACCACTATAGCTTTATTGCCAGTCTCTTGCATACCCTGCTCAGAAAAACTTTGAGCACAAGTCATAATAGCATTACCAATAGCCGTTCCCTGCACGGGTACAGAAGCAGTGTTAATACCGGAAAGGAACAGTTTAGCGGAAACATAATCGGCTGTAATAGGTATCTGCACAAAAGACTCCCCTGCAAAAATCACGAGCCCTATACGGTCTGAATGTAATCTGTCCATAAGCCGAGACAAATCCATCTTGGCCCTCTCTAAACGATTAGGCGAGTAATCTCTGGCTTTCATAGAGTTAGACACGTCTAAGGCTATCATTATTTCTGAACCGGTGTTGCTCGATTCTCTAAGCTTTGCTCCTATCATAGGACGCGACAAGCCAAGCATAAGAAACAACCAACCTAAGCTAAAGCAAGTCAGGCGCACCCAACCCTTAGCCCTACTTCTCTCGGGCATCAGAGCTTCTATAACAGATAAATCGCCAAACCTTTTCAGCCTCTTGTTTCTTCCCCTCAGATACAGAGCATAAAACAAATAGAATAGAGGTATAGCAAAAATAAAAATCAAAAATATAGGTCTGCCAAACTGCATCATAACATTCTGTCTAATAAGGCAAATGCCTTGTAAAATATCTCATTAGAAGTTCTAAAAGAATTGCCACAAGGGCTAAAAGCGCAAATCTCATAAAGAGTTCTTTATATTGAGGATAGGAATCTACTATGGTTCTCGTTTTTTCCATCTTATTTATTTCTGCATAAATTTCGGCAAGCTTAGTATTGTCTGTAGCCCTAAAGTATTTTCCTCCAGTATCCTCTGCAATCTTTTTCATGAGCGGCTCATCTATATCAACCTGAACCATTTGCACACCATACGGAGTTGGATAAGGGGCCTCTCCCATAGCACCTATACCTATTGTATAAATTCTAACTCCGTAGGTCTTAGCTATCTCTGTTGCCATTTGCGGCGATATTTCTCCAGTATTGTTTACACCATCGGTCAGCAATATAACTACCCTGCTTTTGGCATCAGATTCTTTAAGCCTGGCTACAGAAGTGGCTATACCATTACCTATGGCTGTTCCGTCGTCTATCAGGCCACACTGTATTTCCTTCATCATATTTATAAGGGTCTGACGGTCTGTAGTAAGCGGACACTGAGTATAACTTTCTCCGGCAAAAACCACCACTCCCATTCTGTCTGCCGGACGCTGAGCAACAAACTCTACGGCTATTTGCTTTGCCGCATTTATTCTGTCTGGCTTAAAGTCCATTGCCAGCATACTTGTAGAAACGTCTATTCCAAGAACTATATCTATACCCTCCGTTGAAACCTTCTCCAACTCCGAAGCCGAGCGTGGCCGTGCAATAGCCACAATAAGTGCAGACAGAGCAATACACCGGAAGACAAAAGACAGATGGCGCAAGATTTTTTTTAGCAAGCCTTGCTTCTCTATATTCCAAGGTGTTATATCTGATACCGTTAGGTACGGATGTCTGCCCTTAACCTCACGCCACACATAAACAAGTATGGCTAATGGTATCAAGGTTAGCAACCATAGCAATTTTGGATATTCAAAAAACATTTACTTTCCCTCCCTAAATTTTGTATCTCCCTCTGCATTGGCTCTCTGCGCATCAGTTTGTTCCAACTGCTGCATATAAGCAAAATTGATAAAGTTTACCGCTGCCGGTATAGCCTGTTCATTATCTTCCATACTCGGATTAAATTTGGCAAACTTTACAAGATCTGCCGTAGAGAGCATTTGTCCTAAATCGCTGAGAATCTTATCGTCTATCCGCTTGTCAGACAAAGATTCCATAATTTCCGAAGTGGTTTTTTCCATAGCCCCAAAAGCATACCTCTTTTCTATATACAGGCGCACAGCTTCTGTTATTCCCGTATAATATGCTTTAGGCTTACCGCTCTGCCAGAGTTTTTCTCCCCTGATTTTCTCCAATTTTTTCAGTGCCACAATATGAGGAGGCTCTACTTCTATTTTCCGGCCAAAGAAATCTCTGTTCTTTTTTCTCATGATAATAAACCTCACAACAGCCCATAAAAGGAGTATTGCTCCGCAGGCAAGCAAGATCCAAGGCAGAATTTCCGAAAATGTTACAGGATATGTTTCCTGCTCTTTAATATCGTAAGGTTGAAAAGAGGCTGTATCTATTGGTATTGTATTTACATACAACAGCTTAGGCTCTATACGCAAAGTATCCGGCCTCCCCTCTTTGCCATATATTATCAGCGGCGATGGAAGTACAAAAGAGCCACTGTCAAAAGAGGTCAGCAATATATGAGCCCTAAGTTGAGCCATCTTTTCCTTAACAGAAACAGTATCCAACTCAAATTCCCTAACTACCTCAACTCCGCCTTTTAATGTAGTATCTGCCGCCAATACAGAAGAATACGGCCCTATTGCCACAGGAGAATCTTCTGGCAGGGCAAATTCTAAGGTCCACGCAATCTGATCACCTATGAGAACAGAATCTGCAGAAAGTACAGACTTGCTTATTTTCTGCCCAAAGGCAATGGGGCCAAATACAAGAGCCAATATCAAAAATAACTTTCTCATCATTACTTGTTCTTAAAAAAGCCTATAAGACTTTTTACATAATCATCTTCTGTAGAAATACTTACAGTATCTACTTTATAGCGGCTGAAAAGTTTCTGAGCAGAAGCCAATGTTGTTTTGCCCCACATACTGTATGAATCTCTCACCTTGCGACTGGAAGTATCTATCCACCCTTCTGCACCACTCTCTGCATCTCTAACTCTCACAAATCCCAGATTAGGAATACTCCTCTCCCTTGGATCGTAAACATTGATTGCAGAAATCTCATGACGGTTAGCAGCAAGTTTCAGAGCTTCTTCGTAGCGAGGGTTGCCGTTTTTATCTACATCTAACAAATCTGATAATAAAAATGCCGTGCACCTCTTTTTTATGGCCCTTGAAAGAAACCGCAAAGCCTCTGATATATCTGTACCTGAATTAGATGGACGAAACTCCAAAAGCTCAGATATAATTCTGAGCAAATGACTCCTGCCCTTTTTAGGTGGAATAAATTTTTCTACCTTAGACGAAAAGAAAAGTGCGCCAACCTTATCGTTGTTGATAGATGCAGAAAAAGATAGTACCGCTGCTATTTCTGCCACCAATTCTCGTTTGGTTTTTGTAGAAGTACCAAATATGCTGGAAGACGAAACATCTACCAATAAAACCACGGTAAGCTCTCTTTCTTCTTCATAAACCTTTATATAAGGAGAACGCAATCTGGCCGTAACATTCCAATCCATATTACGCACATCATCTCCAAACTGATACTCTCTTACCTCAGAAAACGCCATACCACGCCCTTTGAACGCAGAATGATATTCTCCGGCAAATATCTGGTGCGAAAGACTCCTCGTCCTGATTTCTATCTTACGTACTTTTTTTAAAAGTTCGTTATTCATAATGCCCCCTCTTACTAAGGAACTGCAACTACATTTACTATTTCTGTTATAATGTTTTCTGTTGTTATATCTTCTGCCTCTGCCTCATAGGTAAGACCTATACGATGACGCAATACCTCGTAGCAAATAGCACGAACATCTTCAGGTATTACATAACCTCTTCTCTTAATAAAGGCATACGCCTTAGCAGCCTTTGCAAGAGAAATGCTGGCTCTTGGAGAAGCCCCATACTGAATAAGATTCTTCAGTTTACTCAGGCCATAATCTTCTGGAGTACGGGTAGCATACACTATATCAACAATATAGCGCTCTATTTTTTCATCCATATACACATCTTTCACCACGCTGCGAGCCCTCACAATATCTTCTGGTTTAAGAACCGTGCTGGCCCTTGGAAACTCCTGAGCATTATGCATCTTTATAATTTGCTTTTCCTCTTCTTTTTTAGGATAGTTTACGATAACCTTTAACATAAAACGATCCATCTGGGCCTCTGGGAGTGGATAAGTACCCTCCTGCTCTATAGGGTTCTGAGTAGCCATCACCAAGAAAGGCTCCGGAAGCTTGTAAGTTTGTTCGCCTATGGTAACCGCCCTTTCCTGCATAGCCTCCAAAAGCGCACTCTGAACCTTTGCAGGAGAACGGTTTATTTCGTCTGCCAATACAAAATTTGCAAACACAGGCCCTTTCTTTACCTGAAATTGCTCGTTCTTCTGGCTATAGATCATAGTACCAACAATATCTGAAGGAAGCAAATCCGGTGTAAACTGGATTCGTTGAAACTTAGCATCTATAATATCGCTAAGTGTACTTATGGCCAATGTCTTTGCCAAACCCGGCATACCCTCAAGAAGAAGATGCCCGTCTGCTAACAAACCTATCAGTAAGTCTTCTACCAAGTGCTTTTGCCCAACTATCACCTTATTCATTTCCATGGAGATAATATCTACAAAGGCACTCTCTTTCTGAATTCTGTCATTCAGTTCTTTAATGTTTATGCTATCCATAACGTTTATTATGTCTTTAATACTTATTCTAACAATTATTCCTTACCTGCTTTGCCTTTTGTTTGCCTGTGTTATATCTTTGCCTTGTAAACCTACCTCAAATGAGATATTTTGTAAAGCTCTCATACAACGGAACCCCTTTCAGCGGGTGGCAGATCCAGAAGAATGCGCCAAGCATTCAGGAGGAACTGCAAAAGGCTTTTTCACTATTGGTTAAAGAGGATATCGAATTTACCGGATGTGGCAGAACAGATGCCGGAGTTAATGCGGTCAATTATTTTGCCCATACAGAAATCGCCTCCAAAATAGCAATTAGTGGAAAATCCAAGCAGCATTTTCTATACAAATTAAATGCCATTCTACCCAATTCTATAAAGGTTTTCGGAATATATAAAATGCACGCCGATGCACACGCCCGTTTTGATGCAGTAAGCCGTACCTATAAATATTTTCTTACAACAGAGCCCTCGCCTTTTGACGGCCCTCACGTATGCTATTTTAAGTGCCGCCAACTGGATACAGAGGCTATGAACAATGCAGCCAAGTTCCTCATAGGCACACAAGACTTTTCAAGCCTGCAAAAAAGCGGCAGCGATGTAACATCCCCAATCTGTACAGTTACTGAAGCCTTCTGGAAAAA
>DFIA01000099.1 GCA_002372015.1 Bacteroidales bacterium UBA3709
CTCCTAAAAGTATCATCTAAGAGTTTGTGCTATTCAGCATTTGAGTCTTTAAGCTCTGAAGCGGCTTCGGATTGAGGCACAGCTTCGGCTTGTGGGCGTGGGGTTCTTTCTGATGTTGCAACTGCAACATTGATGGTTCTGCCCATGTGCTCTGAGCCATTGAGTGCTTCTATGGCTTTCATGCCTTCTTCCTCGCTCATTTCGACAAAACCATAACCTTTTGAACGATGGGTAACCTTATCGGTTATGATACGTGCGGATGACACTTCCCCAAAAGGGGCAAACAACTTCTCTAAATCCTCTCTTCTTGCTCTGAAGTTCAGACTGGATACAAAAATGTTCATAGATACAAATGTTTTTATAAACTCCCGCAAAGATAGTCCCTTTTTTTGCCAAAAGCAAATTATCGGCTGTAGCCTCGTTTATAAGGGTTTCCTTCATAATAATTTATGTAGGCTTGTATTGCAGTGCGACACCCGCCAGGTGTTGGATAATCTCCGCTAAAATACCAATCACCGTTATTATTAGGGCAGGCCTTATGCAGATCTTCTATGCTTTGGAATATGACCCTGACTTTACAGCTCAAACCCTCAGGGGTTACAAGCTGTGCAATTTTATCTGATATTTCATCTTCAGAAAACGGAGCATAAATCTCTTTTACAAAGTTTTCTATTTTAGGTGTACTTTTTTTACTTCCCGACAAAATTGCAGATGAAGTGCTGGCGAATTCTTCTAAAGGTTGGTTTTCTGCCTGCTTGCATTTATCATATACATTGCTTAGAGTTTTTTCCATGCCTCTTTCTTTTAGCAGGGCCACCGCTGCATTAAATGCAATAAACTCTCCCATTCTGCTCATATCGATTCCGTAACAATCTGGATATCTGATTTGAGGAGAAGAAGATATGATGACGATTTCTTTTGGCTCTAACCTGGAAAGTATTTTTATAATGCTTTGTTTTAAAGTGGTTCCACGCACAATACTATCGTCTATTACAGCTATGGTATCTTTCTTTGGTTGTATGCTGTTATAAGTTATATCATATACGTGTGCTGCCATATCGTTTCTGGAACTACCTTCTGCTATGAAGGTTCGCATCTTTATATCTTTTATAGCCAGCTTTTCATTTCTTATTCTGCGCGAGATAATGCTTTTGATTTTTGATTCAACGGATTTTTGTGTTGATGTGGAAGTATTCTTCGCCCTGTTTATCAGAATCTCAGACAATTCTTTTTCTTTTTCTTTATTCAGATGTTCGTTCAACCCTTCCAACATTCCAAAGAACGCTACTTCTGCCGTGTTAGGGATAAAAGAAAAAACAGTGTTGTCTAAATTGGGACAAGCCTTGAGTATTCTTGGTATGAGCATTTTGCCGAGCATTTTTCTTTCTTGGTAAATCTCTGCATCGCTACCTCTGGAAAAATAGATTCTCTCAAACGAGCAAGGTCTTGGATTAGCAGGTTTTACCAAACAGCTGATATTGTACTTGCCGTCTTTGTGAATAGTGATGGCTTCGCCAGGGTTAAGTTGTTTTACCGTGTCGTATTTAACATCCATGGCGGTCATAATGGCGGCTCTTTCGCTTGCGGCTACAACTATCTCATCGTCTATGTAATAATAGCAAGGGCGTATCCCCCAACGGTCTCTGAATACAAAGCTTTCTCCGCTGCCGGTTGCGCCTACTATGCAAAAACCTCCATCCCAGCAATTAGAGGCTTCTGATATTATGCCCTCAACATCTATATTGTCTTCTATTTTTGCGTTAAGCTCTTCTCCTTTGTATCCTTCTTTTTTGAATCTTCTGTAAAGATCTGAATGGTTCTCATCTAAAAGGGCCCCCAACTGTTCCAGAATAAGGAATGTGTCGGCATCACTTCTTGGATGTTGCCCTTGTCCTTGAACCATACTGTGGAATAACTCTTTTTCGTTGGTAATGTTGAAATTGCCAGCTAAGCAAAGATTTCTGTTACGCCAGTTATTGCGTCTTAAAAACGGATGTACGTAACTCATTCCATTTCTGCCTGTGGTGGAATATCTTAGGTGCCCAATGTAAACTTCTCCGATATATGGCAACTCAACATCATAGACCGGCCCCTTTCTGGCAATTTGGATTTCG
Organism: Bacteroidales bacterium UBA3709; assembly: GCA_002372015.1. Taxonomy (GTDB): domain Bacteria; phylum Bacteroidota; class Bacteroidia; order Bacteroidales; family UBA932; genus Egerieousia. Next base: position 2,115 of record DFIA01000099.1, read on the forward strand.
TTGTTGACAGTTGCAAAACATTCTGAAATGGCAGTATTGCCGAGAGCTCTCTGGCGGAAAATATACTCGCTGCCTGCTTTTGCATTTATTTTTACGCATGCCAATCCTGCACCTTCCTGGCCCCTGTTATGTTGTTTTTCCATCATCAGGTACAATTTGTTGAGGCCGTACATTAGAGTTCCGTATTTCTCTTGATAGAATTCAAGAGGCTTTAAGAGGCGTATCAAAACAACGCCGCATTCATGTTTTATCTGCTCGCTCATGGTATGGCAAAAGTACCTTTTTTTCGTAAATTTGGGGGTGCTTTTGAGCAAAGATAATGAACAAAATTATAAACATTTGCGTATGTGTCTGTAAATAAGAGCATAGCAAAACACTAACAGACGATATGAACGAGGCTATAATGAAAGAGGCCGCAAAATGGCTCGGCGAAGGTTACGACGAACAGACCAGAAAAGAAGTAAAAAGATTGATGGAATCTGATCCAAAAGAGTTGGAAGACGCTTTTTACAGAACTTTGGAATTTGGAACCGGAGGTTTGAGAGGCATAATGGGTGTGGGTAGCAACCGTATGAATAAATACACCGTAGGTATGGCCACACAGGGTTTTGCAAACTATCTTAAAAAATGCTTTGGTTATTTGAAACAGATAAAGGTTGCCATAACCCATGATTGCAGAAACAATTCTGAATACTTTTCGAGAATAGTGGCAGAGATATTTGAGGCTAACGGTTTTTATGTTTATCTAACAAATGAGCTAAAACCTACCCCTGAATTGAGCTATGCTATCCGTTATTATGGATGTCAGGGTGGAGTTATGGTAACCGCCTCTCATAATCCTAAGATATACAATGGCTACAAGGCTTATTGGGAAGATGGCGCACAAGTAATTGCACCTCACGATAAAAATATAATAGCGGAGGTTAATAAAATTACTTCGGTAACACAGGTAAAATGGAATAAGGTAGATTGTGCAGAAGATTTGTGTTATGGTTCAGTACAATTATCTAATGCTCAGATAGCAGAGTGCAAGGGCATAGGTTGTATAGAAATGGTTGGAGAAGAACTGGATGAGGCTTACCTAAAAGATATATCAACGCTGTTGGTTTCTCCTGAGAGCGTTAAGCGGCATCATGATTTGGGCATAGTTTACACTCCGCTGCATGGTTGCGGGGTAAAAATTGTTCCGGCTGCTTTGGCAAAAATGGGTTTTACCAATGTGCATTTGGTTAAGGAGCAGTGTGTAAACAGCGGAGATTTCCCTACGGTGGAATCTCCTAATCCAGAAGAGCCAACAGCTCTGAAGATGGCGTTGGACTTGGCAGAAAAAACTGCGGCTGAGGTTGTTATAGCCTCAGATCCGGATGCAGACAGGTGCGGTATGGCAGTGCGCGATTCTGCGGGTAATCTTGTACTGCTGACAGGTAACCAGATGAATAGTATCTTAACATATTATATGCTTACAAGGTGGAAAGAAACCGGTAAGTTGGATGCTGTTGATAAAGCTGGGCAGCAAGGTGCTCTTTTCCCTTATGTTATAAAGACTATTGTAACATCTAATCTTATAAGCGATATAGCAGACTATTTTGGAGTTAAATGTTACAATGTACTTACGGGTTTCAAGAATATAGCAGAAGTGATACATTACAACGAGGGTAAAGGAATTTTTGTGTGCGGAGGAGAAGAGAGTTTTGGATTTGCCGCCGGTGAATATGTGCGCGACAAGGATTCTCCAATAACCTGTTCTCTTATATGTGAATGTGCGGCTTGGTGTAAAGATAATAATTTAACACTATGGGAGTTACTGCAGAATATATATAAGAAGTTTGGCCAGAGAAAAGATTGGCTTAGAAGCTATACATTTCCTGGAATGGAAGGTAAAAAGAAAATAGATGCAATGGTAGAGAACTACCGTGTTAATCCGCCGTCAGATATAGCCGGTAGTCCTGTGGTGGAGGTAAGAGATTATTTGAACAACGATTACTATGCGCCGGAGGTTCACTTGGCTAAGAGTAATGTGCTTCAATATATTGCCGAAGACGGAACTATTGTATCGCTGAGACCTTCCGGCACCGAACCTAAGATAAAGTTCTACTTTAATCTCAGGTGTAAGGAGGGAGAAGATTTGCAGCAGAAGGCAGAGGCTGTGGACAAGCAGTTTGCCGTAAAATAGTAGTATAGCGTTCCATAGGAGCATGAAAAGAATAGGACTTTTAGCGGTAATTATGGTTTTCTGGTTTGTGATTTCATTTATCACAAACATATTAGGGCCGCTTATTCCCGATATAGTAGATAGTTTTAACCTTACAAAACTTACATTGGCAGGTTTTATTCCTTCCTCATTTTTTGTAGCCTATGCAGTTATGAGTATTCCTGCAGGAGTAATGATAGAAAAATGGGGAGAAAAAACGGTTCTTTTAATTGGTTTTTCTATGCCTCTTATAGGTTCTGTGTTATTTGCTTTTCTTCATACCTATCCAATACTTCTTGCCTCTTGCTTTATAATAGGCTTGGGTATGGCTATGCTTCAGACCGTTATGAATCCTTTACAGCGAACGGTGGGAGGAGAAGAGCACTATGCTTTTGTTTCGGATTGCGGACAGGTAGTATTTAGCTCCGCCTCTTTTGTGAGCCCGTTGGTATATTCTTTCTATGTGCGTAACCCTATGAAGGTGGCACCTGAAGGAATGCCGTGGATATCTTTGTATTATCTGTTTGGTGCTGTTCTGGTTGCTATGTTGATAATAGTAGCATTGTGCCGTTTCCCTAAGATTGATCTCAAATCAGATGAAAAGTCGGGAGGCAAATCTACATATATAGAGTTGTTTAAAGATAAAACCGTATGGCTTTTTGCCCTCTGCTTGTTTTTCTACACCAGCACTGAGCAGGGAATGTCTAACAGCATGAGTCTTTTTTTGGAGCGTTACCATAATGTAGATCCGCATACATTGGGGGCTTCGTGCGTGTCGTGGTTTTGGGGTAGTATGCTTATAGGCTGTATAATAGGCCTGCTTCTTCTCAAATTGGTAGATTCAAGGCAATTGCTTAAAATATCTTGCATTCTTGCGATGATTTTGCTTGGAGTAGCTCTTTTATCGCCAAGAGAAATTGCTATTTATGCGCTGCCGGCTGTGGGTTTTGCAATGAGCCTTATGTTCCCTATAATTATATCGTTAGCTCTTAATTCAGTAAGCCGGCACCACGGTTCTTTTGCAGGCATTATGTGCACTGCAATAGTGGGTGGAGCTATTGGCCCTCTCTTGATAGGCCTGCTCAGCGATACCGTATCTTCTCTCAGAATAGGTATGTGCCTTATATTTTTATTCATTTCCTATATTCTCTTTATGGCATTTTGGGCAAAGCCCATAATAAAAAACAAGTTGCTCACAGATAAGGGATGAGAACATTATATTTTGATTATATTTGCTTGAATTGATTAAAGTTGTGGAGATTTGTAAAAGATGAAAAACAAAGATATGTCGAATATTAAAATAGCGGTAATCGGTCTTGGATATGTAGGTTTGCCTTTAGCGCGGCTGTTAGCTACCAAATATCCTACGGTAGGTTTTGACAAGAATCCTAAAAGAGTAGAAACTCTGATGGCGGGGCATGATACAACGCTGGAAGTGGCCGACGACCTTCTTCAAGACGCAATCAAAAACCACGGCTTTGTCTGTACCACAGATATAGAGCAAATCAGAGGTTGCAACTTCTATGTAGTGGCGGTTCCTACACCGGTAGATAGGAACAATGCCGCAGATTTGGGGCCTCTTTACGCTGCCAGCGAAACTGTTGGCAAGGTAATCTCAAAAGGAGATATTGTGGTATATGAAAGTACTGTGTATCCGGGAGTTACGGAAGATGAATGTATTCCTGTGGTGGAAAAAGCCAGTGGATTAAAGTATAATGCAGACTTCTTTGCAGGCTATTCTCCTGAGCGCATTAACCCTGGCGACAAGGTTCATACAGTAGAAAAAATTGTAAAAATCACCTCTGGGTCAACTCCGCAGGTGGCAGATATAGTGGATAAAGTATATAGTTCAGTTTTGCTGAATGGTACTCACAAGGCTCCTTCCATAAAGGTGGCAGAGGCTGCAAAGGTGATAGAAAATTCACAACGCGATATAAATATAGCATTTGTAAACGAGCTCTCTAAGATATTCAATTTAATGGGTATAGATACTATGGATGTATTGGAGGCGGCCAGTACAAAGTGGAACTTCATTAAAATGAATCCGGGCTTGGTTGGCGGGCATTGCATATCGGTAGATCCTTATTATTTAGCTCAGTGCGCACAGCGTCTTGGCTATAATCCGGAAATTATATTGGCCGGCAGACGAATGAACGATGGGATGGGGGCTTATGTAGCCAATCAGACAATCAAACTCATGCTCAAAAAAGGAGTGCAGGTGCTGGGCAGTAAAATCATAATAATGGGCTTTACTTTTAAGGAGAATTGCCCTGATGTGAGAAATACCAGAGTAATAGACATATACCGTGCTTTAACGGAATATAATGTAGATATTTTTGTTTACGACCCGTGGGCAGATCCCGCCATAGTTAAAAAGGAATATGGCATAGATATAACCAACACATTGCCTGAAAACAAGTTTGATGCTGCTATAGTAGCGGTGGGGCATCGCCAGTTCCGTCAGTTAGAAATAGACTTTGATAAGTTGCTTAATCCTACGCATGTAATATACGATGTTAAGGCAATTCTTCCTCGTAACATAGTGGACGGAAGACTTTAAGCTATCCAAAAAATGCAATTCAGAGATTTAAGGAGGCAGTATAACTTCCTACATAAAGAAATAGATGAAGCTATTAAATCGGTGGCTTTGTCTTCTGCTTTTATAGCAGGCCCGCAGGTAGGCGAATTGGAGCAGCAACTGGCAGCCTATGTAGGTGTAAAACACTGTATATCTTGTGCTAATGGTACCGATGCCCTTACCATTGCCCTCAAAATATGGGATATAGGGCCTGGAGATGCTGTATTTGTGCCTGATTTTACTTTTTTTGCTTCTGCCGAGGTAATTTCCGAGGAAGGTGCTACGCCGGTATTCTATGATGTAGATAAAGATACTTTCAATGCAGATGCCCAAAGCCTCGAACAGGCCATAGAGCGAACGATGGCGGAAAAGAAACTTTCCCCCAAAGCAATAATAGTGGTGGATCTTTTTGGGCTGTCTGCTAATTATCCAGAAATACAAAGAATTAAAGAAAAATATGGATTGTATCTTTTGGAAGATGGGGCGCAAGGTTTTGGTGGCAGTATAAATGGTAAAATGAATTGCAGTTTCGGCGATATTTCTACAACTTCATTTTTCCCATCGAAGCCTCTTGGCTGTTATGGTGATGGAGGAGCCATTTTTACAGATAACAATCAATGGGCAGAATTGGCTCGCTCGTTATGTGTGCATGGTAGGGGAATTTCTAAATATGAAAATGTTAGGGTGGGGCTGAATTCCAGATTAGATACCTTGCAGGCGGCAATACTCAGTGTTAAGCTAAAGGCTTTTCAGAATTTTGAGTTGGATGCTGTCAATAAGGCTGCCCAACAATATACAGCTAATCTCTCAACCTCATTATTTGCGGGTAAAGGAATACATCTGCCGGTAGTTCCGGATGGTTACCGCTCCAGTTGGGCACAGTACACTATCAGGCTTAATAAGCAGAAAGACAGAGACACTCTAAAGGCATATCTGGCGGAGCATGGCATACCATCTATGATATATTATCCGCTTCCGCTGCATAAGCAAACGGTTTATAAGGCGTTGCAGTATGATAATGACATCTGTCCAAATACTCGGCAATTGTGCGGCACGGTACTTTCACTGCCAATGCACCCTTATATTACCGAGGAAGAAATAGAACTTGTATGTAAAACTATAAAAGAGTGCCTGTAGGCTGAAAAGGATTTCTGTATGTATAATTTTGCAATGGTTGGTGCAGCCGGATACATAGCACCGCGTCATATTAAGGCAATCGCCGAAACAGGCAATAATCTTGTTGTAGCCTATGATAAATTCGATAGTGTAGGAAGGTTGGATATGTCTTTTCCAGACTGCTCTTTCTTTACAGAAAATGAGCAATTTGATAGATTTTGCTCAAAGAGAATGAGAACTGCTGATCCGCTACACTGGCTCTCTATATGTACCCCAAATTATACTCACGATGCCTTTATTAGGTATGGTCTTAGAATAGGTACAGATGTTATCTGCGAAAAGCCTCTGGTACTTAATCCTTACAACATAGATAACCTGCTTGATGTTGAGAAAGAAACCGGACACAAGGCCTATACAATCTTGCAGCTCAGACATCACAACTCCATAATGGCACTGAAGAAGAAAGTAGAAACAGGACCTTCTGATAAAATCTACGATGTAGATTTAACCTATATCACATCCAGAGGTAAGTGGTACTACGCTTCTTGGAAAGGAGATCTTCACAAGAGCGGTGGCGTGGCTACCAACATAGGAGTGCATTTTTATGATATGCTCCAGTGGATATTTGGCGAGGTAAAAAAGAATGTGGTTCATGTAATGAGCTTCGACCGAGTGGCGGGGTATCTTGAACTGAAGCGTGCACGAGTGCGTTATTTTTTGAGTATCAGTGCACAAACATTGCCTGATAATGCAGTTAAAGGAGAAAAGAAAACCTACAGGCTGTTAAGTATAGACGGAGAGGAATTTGAGTTCAGCGAGGGTTTTACGGAGTTACATACAGTTAGTTATCAAAAGATATTGTCTGGCGAAGGCTTTCGTATCAGTCAGGCACGGCCATGTATAGAGATAGTTAGCCAAGTGCGTAACGCCAAACCTGTAGGGCTTGTTGGAGATTATCATCCACTCGCTGCCCTGCCACTTGCCAGCCACCCTTTCGGTTGGGATGATATCAAGTTATAGAGGCTGGTTGCAGGAATATATAAAAGTTGTGGTGTTTAAGTAAAATACAGGGAAAGGAAAATGTCGCAGGTGAATAAGCATAACTGGTTAATTAGAAATTGGGATAGGAGTCTTATGGTAGTGGTATATATTGCAATTTCGGTACTCTCTCTCTATCCCTTAAAAGATATACCTCAGATAGTAAATGTACCTTTTGCAGACAAATGGGCACATTGTCTGATGTATTTTGGAGTGTCTTGTTGTGCGTGGATAATGGTTGCGGTTTCGGGAGGAAGCAACAGAAGTGCCGGCAGTGGCAAAAGGCATCGTTTTTTCTGGCAAACCTTTTTCACTCTGATACTTCCTATAGTCTTTGGCGGTGTAATGGAAATACTGCAGGCGAGCATGAATACCGGTCGCTCCGGAGACATTATGGATTTCTTAGCCAACAGCGTAGGGGTATTGCTGGCTTTGCCCGTAGGGTTATATGTCATTTTACCTACAATCAGAAGGTGGCTTAAATAAACGCTCTCTTACTTAGATTTTATTATATTTGTGATTTAGTACGATGCCAACTTATAGAGTGGTATTTGATTTGTTTAAGCCGATTTAGACTATAAACGTTATGAAAGACATAGCCATATTTGGGGCAGGTGGATTCGGACGAGAGGTTGCATGCCTTATAAATATAATCAATAAAAGAGAGCCCGCATGGAGGTTAGTAGGCTTTTTTGATGATAATCAAAATCTGAAAGGCCAGATGATTTCTCATTTTGCACCATGCCTTGGGGGAATGGACGATTTGAATGCATATACTTCTGAATTAGCACTTGTTGTACCAATAGGAAATTCTGCAGCAATACGCTCTATTGTAGGCAGAATACACAATCCTAATGTTTATTATCCGAATCTGATACATCCCGATATAATATTTTCGGATCCGGAAACATTTCGGATAGGCAAGGGTAATATCTTGCAAGTAGGCTGTAATTTTTCTACCAATATTTCTATTGGAGATTTTAATATCCTTAATGGCGAGATAGCCTTGGGACACGACGATACAATCGGTTCGTTTAACGTATTTATGCCGGATGTGCGGGTGAGCGGTGCGGTTAAGATTGGCAATAATAATTTTTTTGGTGTGGGGAGTATTATTCTCCAGACTATAGAGATAGGAAACAATGTACGCTTGGGGGCTGGTAGCGTACTTATGAAGAACCCAAAAGATGATAAACTTTACGTGGGCCTCCCTGCAAAAAAAGTAGAAATTTAGATCATTTATATATGAAAACATTGGAAGATTTTATAGCGTTGGTTGCAGAACAGTTTGACAATGCAGAAAATATTGAAGCCTCTACTGAGTTTCGCAATTTAGACGAGTATTCTTCTTTAACAGCCTTGTCTTTGATAGCTATGATAGATGAAGAGTTTGAGGTTACGATTAAAGGCGATGACCTAAAGAAGGTGGCAACGGTAGAAGAACTGTATAACATGGTCAGGAGCAGAATGCAATAGTATGGAAAACCCTTTTAGTTTGGCAGGAAAAACAATTCTGGTTTCCGGTGCCTCTTCTGGCATAGGCAGGCAAACCGCCATAGAGGCATCTAAGCTTGGAGCTATGGTTGTTCTTACGGCTCGTAACAGAGAGAATTTAGAAGAGACTTTGTCTATGCTTTATGGAGGAGGACATTCTGTTATAGTGGCAGATATATCTGTTTCTGAGCAGCTTGAATACCTTGCCTCAGAAGTGCCTCAATTAGACGGTTTTTCTTGTAACGCGGGAATTCCGGCATCGCAGCTGGTGAACTTTTACAAAGAAGAAACAATTGAGCAGGTGTTTAAAGTGAATACATTTTCTGCAATGATGTTAATCAAACATTTGCTAAAGAAAAAGAAACTCAATAAGGGGGCATCTGTGGTTTTGACATCTTCTGCCGGAAATGTTTTTTGTGCATCATTGGCCAATGGAATCTATGGGGCATCAAAATGTGCATTAGATGGTTTTATGCGCACTGCCGCCTTAGAGTTGGCTCCGCGTGGGATACGTTGTAACAGCGTAAATCCATCTGTTGTAATAACGGAGTTTCAGAAAAATTCAGGGATAACACCGGAGCAGTATGAGCGTGAACTAAAGAATTATCCTTTAGGGAGGTACGGTACGCCTCAAGATGTGGCTTGGGCTATTTGTTATTTACTTTCTGATGCCTCCTCATTCATAACAGGAACAGCATTGAAAATAGACGGAGGTTCAACCCTTTAGAATAAGTATCAGGTAATGGCATTTCTATCTTTTGAAAATATAAAAATTCGCGGTATCTCTGCTGCAGTACCAAAGAACATAAAGACAACCGCCTCGTTGCCGTTTTTTGCACCCGGAGAGGGCGAAAGAGTGGCAGAGCTTACTCAGGTAAAACAATCTCGTATTGTATCGGAAGGTGTTTGCGCTTCAGACTTGTGCCAAAGAGCTGCAGAAAAGCTTCTTGCAGATTTACATTGGGATAAATCAGAGATAGACGCTCTTTACTTTGTAGGTCAGGCAAGAGACTATATAGCGCCGCAGACGGCCTCTCTGCTTCAAAGTCGTTTGGGCTTGGCAGAAGAATGTATAGTGCTGGATTTGCCTATGGCATGTCAGGGCTATGTATATGGCTTGTCTGTAGTAGGATCTATGATGTCTCATGGTACAATAAAAAAGGCTCTTATGCTGGTTGGAGAAACCAATTCTACCTTTGTATCTCATTACGATAAAACAGCCTGGCCACTGCATGGAGATGCAGGAACAGCTACTGCATTAGAATATGTAGAGGGAGCTGCACCTATGCAGTTCCATTTTGCAGGCGATGGTTCTACATACAAGTATGTTTATATTCCGGCAGGAGGAGCGCGTATGCCAATTACACCCAAAGAGTTGGAATATGTAGAACCTGCTCCCGGGCAGAAATATAACATGACAAATTGTATAATGGAGGGCATGAATGTTTTTTCTCTTGCCATATCCAAGCCGCCTATGTCTGTAAAAAAACTCGCAGAACGCTATGGCATAGAGATAGATAAGATAGATTACCTGCTGCTGCATCAGGCAAATAATATGATAGATGAGAAGATAGTTAAGAAGCTTAAATTTGATCCTTCACGAGTGCCTATGAGCCTTAAACGCTACGGAAATACGGCGGCTTGTTCTATTCCTCTGAATATAGTATCTGAGATAAGAGCGAAAATAACAGGCAAATGTGTAGATACCATAATGTGTGCAATAGGCTCTGGCTTTGCATGGGGTAGTGCGCATATAGAGTTAGATCATATTGTTTGTCCTGAGGTTATCGAATACTGAAAATACTTTTGATATGAGTACAAAAGATTGGCTAATAGATTGGTTTACAAAACATTCCGCTATAAGCGCAGAAGAATTGCAGAAAAGTACAACTGTAAACTATATGGAGGCCGGATTCATAGATTCATTTTCTTTTGTTATGCTTTTGTCCGACATAGACGACGAGTATGATATATTGTTTAACAACGAAGATTTCTTGAATCCTCTATTTACCAATATAGAAGGTTTGGCTAAGCTTATAGATGAGAGAAAAATGCAGTAGAATATGCATGAAACTGTAATAGAACGGCTGAAAAATTGGGATTTTACCAAAGAATTTGTGGTAGATGCACTTGGTGGAGGCGCATCTTATTCCTACGAAAGCTTCTTTGGCAGGTGTCTGCTTCTTTCCGAGAACTTTTCTTCCTACGGCAAAGACAGAACTCATCTTGTGTTGGTAATGGAAAATAGTGTAGAACTCCTCGCTTGTTACTTTGGAGCTTTAATGTGTGGTAAAGTGGCTTCTGCCATAGACCCGCTCAAAGGTGAGGAAGAAATCTGCAAAATATTGGAGGGCATAGATAATCCGATAATCATTACAGATGAAGCAGGGTGTAAAAAACTGCACTCTTTTGATATTAAGATGCAGACGGGATATTTTCATTCACTTGAACCTCTGCCTAAGGCTAAGGAATCTACTATACATTTATTTGCCAACAGGAATTTTGACGATGATTACTTGCTTACCTTTACATCTGGTACATCTGGAAATACCAAGGGCGTAAGGCATACTCTGAATAACCTTTTTAAAACGGCCGAAGCATTTAATTCCATGTTTGATTTGGGGCCAGACAGTAGGTTTGCGCACCTGATGCCAATGACTTATATGGCCGGCATACTTAATTCTATATTTCAGCCTTTTGTGTGTGGCGCTTCTATAGTTGTACTTGGGCGTTTCTCTCCAATACGTGCATTCTCGTTTTGGCAGCTTGTGGCTCAGTACAGAATAAATACATTTTGGCTCTCGCCGAGTATGCTGACTATAATACTGAAGGTAGGCAATCATAAGGTAGGGCAGGAGTATTGTGCAGCCCATAAGTTGCATCTGTTTATAGGTACAGCTCCGTTGCATCTTAGTACGAGGCAGGAGTTTGAAAAGATGTATCCTGTTAAGCTATATGCGAGCTACGGATTGAGCGAGACTCTTTATCTTTCGGTAGAAACTCCTGAAACATTGGCTCTTGGCGGCGGTAATGTAGGTAAGCTGCTGAAAGGAGTACAATACAAATTTGGAGCAGACGGCGAATTTTTGGTAGATGTACCATGGATGTTTCTCGGCTATACTAACGAGCATACACTATCTTATTTTTCGGATAATTACTATAAGACCGGCGATTTAGCAAAGATAGAAGGCGGAGTGCTGTCTATAGTTGGACGCTCTAAAGATCTGATTATAAAAGGTGGTATGAATATCAGCCCAGCTTTGATAGAAGGTGTGGTTGCTTCCGTTGCGGGGGTGGAAGAGTGTTCTGTGTTTAGTGTTTTGAGTAGGCAGAAAGAAGAACTGATTGTATTAGGTTATACTTCTGCAGAAAGTGCAGCTGAGGTAGAGAAACAGATTTCTACTGCCGTAGCGCAGAAACTTGGCAAAAACTATCTTATAGATCTGTTTTATAAAGTGCCTGCTATTCCAAAGAATATCAACGGGAAAAACGATAAAAAGGCTCTGAAGGAGAATTATTTAAAATCCGGATTTTACAATGTTGGTTAAATTTGATCATCTTACTTATGTTGTAAATCGTCTGAATCTCAAAGCAACTGTTGAAGAATTTGAGAGGCAGGGATATAAGTTGGCCATGAGGGAAGACCATGTGCCAAATCTTCCATCAAAAATGAGTTTTTTGCAGTACAAAAATTCAGATCATGCCCTGTATTTTATGGCTCCACCGCAAGAAGGCGGTCTGCCTGTAGAGGTTATAGCCTATCAGAACACATCTTCAAATATATCGGCAATAGAATATAATCTTAAAGATAATAGCCTTATATTCAATACTCCAAGGCCGGAATCGTTGAAAAAGATGTTGCTGGCAATGGGATGTGCAAGCGTTTCTCCGTGTGAGGTTTCTTTCAATGGTGTATTAGACCCTGATACTTATTTGATAAAGCTGCAAGAGAAAGAGCAGGTGTCTTATTATTTGGATAATGAAGGGTTTTGCTGCCCAACCATTTTTGTGCGCCCTGCCTCAAAAACTATAACGCAGCTTACTAATGCCTCCTTTAGAGTAACTCAACCAGAGGATTTTAGCATACAAGATAAGACTATGTACGTTATATTTGCGATTGGGGAGGAGGGGGAAATCATAGAAATTGTTTCAAACAAGATTTGATATGAAGATAATAGATCTCAGCTATGTTATAGAAAACGGTATGCCTACGTGCGGTACACCTTGGCATGTAAATGTTGCCATCTCTCATTTAGGCAAGTTAGAAGAGGTAGGCAGAAACACTCATGCCATTACCTTGGGTAGCCATACCGGTACCCACATGGATGCTCCGTTCCATTTTATAAATGGTGCCAGAACAATAGAGAACACTCCATTAGATATAGTTTGCGGAGAAATTAGTGTGGTAGATTTTACTCACATTAAAGCCGGCCAAGTTGTAGGGCTTGAAGATGTTAAGAAAATCTCTGTTGCTCCGCGAATGTTGTTTAGGTTTGATTGGTTTAAAAACTGGAAGACCTCTGCATACTATAACAGTTTTCCATATTTTGAAGAGGCGGCTGTGGATTATCTGATAGAGAGAGGTATAAAGTTGATGGCTATGGATACACCATCGCCGGATTACGGCGGTAATATAACGTCAAAGGAAGATTCGCCCAATCATAAGAAATTGCTCGGGGCAGATGTTATCATAGTAGAATATCTTACAGATACAGATAAAATAGATTTAAACAAAAAGCACACTATAATAGCTCTTCCGCTCAAGATACAGGGTAGCGATGGTTCTCCTGCAAGAGTTATTTTAATGGAAGAATAAATAAGTGATATGAAGACTCAGATAATGGATGTTACTCTCAGAGATGGTAGTTATGCAATTAACTATCAGTTTTCTGAACATGATACAAGGCGCATAGGCGTTGCTTTGGAGGATGCCGGGGTGCCTTTTGTAGAAATAGGGCACGGCATGGGCCTCAATGCCAGTTCATACAAACACGGGCTTGCTTTGTGTACAGACGAAGAGTACCTTGCGGCCGCCATGCAATCGTATAAAAAATGCTCTTATGGTATGTTTTGTATTCCGGGAGTGGCACGGGTAGAAGACCTTGCATTATTAAAGAAATACGGTGCTGCTTTTGTGCGCGTTGGCTGCAATATAGATAAGATAAAGGATTCTGAACCCTTTGTAAGAAAGGCCAAGGAATTGGGCTTGATGGTAGCAGCCAATTACATGAAATCATACACAGCAACGGAAGCCGAATTTGAGGCTTGCGTAAAGCTATCTGTGAGTTACGGTGCAGACTATATTTATGTAGTAGATTCTGCCGGTTGTATGCTTCCTGAAGACCTGAAAAAGTATTTTGATGTTATTAAGAGAAATGGAGTCAAGGCGGGCTTTCACGGGCATAACAACCTCGGTTTAGCTAATTCTAATAGCCTTTATGCCATAGACTTAGGCTTTGATATTATAGATACATCGCTGCAAGGTTTAGGAAGGAGTGCCGGCAATGCTTCTACAGAATTGATAGTTGCACTTATGGATTTGAAGTATGGCTTTAAAGGATACGACAATCGCCGCTTAATACAGTTTAGCGATGAATATGTCAGACCTTTGGTAAAAAATGTAGGGTTGTATGGTCTTGATATTTATTGCGGTATAGCTGGTTTTCACAGTAGCTACATGAAGTATATACACAAATACGCCTCTAAATACAGTGTAAATCCATATACACTCATTGTAGAGTACTGCAAGTACGACAAAATAAATATGGACGAGAAAAAACTCGAGGCCATAGCAAAAGAATTGCCTAAAGAGGATATAAATATTTCCAAGTACGGTTTTACCAGATATATCGGCGATGAGCAGAACAGCTCTGTATAGAGCTATGTAATTTTTATGGCATGCAAGATGCCGAGTATATGGGTGTTGTGGTAAAGGAAAAGCTCTTTTCGGTTCTTAGAAAATAGATTCCTGTGTGTGAGTGGTTAGGAGCTCAAGTGCCTTTAGGCCCACAATGGAATTACCTTTATCGTTAAGCCTTGGACTCCATACAGCAACAGAGTATCGCAGAGGATAAATGGCTGCAATGCCACCGCCTACTCCGCTTTTACCCGGCAATCCAACCAAATAGGAAAAATCTCCGGATTCATCGTAAAAACCGCACGTTTGCATCAGAGCGTTCATTCTTTTTATCTGCGAAGTAGTTAGGCAAACTCCCCCATAATTGAAAACCTTTTTATGGTTGGCAAAGGGCAGGAATGCTTGAGAAAGTTCGCAGCAACTCATCTCTATACTGCAAGTAAGAAAATAGAACATCAGAACTTCCTCTATTTGATTATGAATATTGCCATAATATTTTAACATATTGGCTATTGCGGCATTCAGATAACCGCAGCTCCGTTCTGAATTTGCAATTTCTGTATTATATGCTATGGTATTGCAGCCACATATAGAGCGTATAAATGATAAGTATCCGGTCTTATAGTCTTCTCCGCGAGCTTTGAAATACGAAATGAGCATATCGCACATAACTATAGCACCGGAATTTATGAATGGATTACGGGGCTTACCTTTTTCTATTTCTAACTGAATCAAGGAGTTGAATGCAGTGCCAGACGGCTCTTTTCCCATTCGTTCCCAAACCAAGTCTCCTTTGGCACTCAAGCACATCGCCAAAGTAAAAACCTTTGAAATGCTTTGTATGGAAAATCGTTCATCGGCAGAGCCTGATGCAAATCTTTCGCCTTCCAATGTGGTGAGGCAGATGCCAATTTGATCTGCATTTACTTTTGCAAGGGCAGGAATATAATCGGCTTGCTTGCCATCTTTCAAAGATGGTTTTACCCTAAGCATAATGTCTTCTATAATTTGCTGATAATCCATAAAATATCTATATATCTGCAATAAAATCAAAATCGCTAACAGATTGTATTGTAATCGGTTAGCGAGTGTTTTTGTGATTCGGTTGGGATTCGAACCCA
>DFIA01000041.1 GCA_002372015.1 Bacteroidales bacterium UBA3709
GTATGATTATCCAAGCAGAGCAAATGGCTATCTTTACAGTGCAGCTGCAGGTACAACTGTGGATTTGTTTATGCATCCTGAAAGCGGTGATGTTGCCGTTCCCAACGCCTTTGGCATACCGATTCGCCGTTCATATTCCCCTACAACTCCCAACTTTGCAGACTGGGGCCAGAATCCGATTTACCCTAACAGCGACCCTACTTCTACACCTTACGCTAAAAACACCTATCGCACCCTGAAACAGGAAGAGTGGGCTTATCTTCTTGAGCAAAGAGAAAGCGGTGCAAGGGTTGGTAGTAGTACCGAAGATGCCCGTTATTCATTGATTAATCTTAACGCGGCCACGGGTACGATATTAGGTCTGTTGATTTACCCGAATGGTTTTACTTGGACATCCGATATGGGTGCTGCCCCTAATGTTAATTCAGGAATTGTTCCTACTGTTCCTTATACTCTTGCACAGTTTGAGGCAATGGAGTCAGCGGGTGTTGTCTTCCTTCCTGCTGCAGGCTTCTGCTACAACGATAACAGGCTCTACGATGTTGGTTCTCAAGGTCATTACTGGATGGCCAACGTTCCCCATGGTCACAGCGCCTGGGGTTTGAGCTTCGCTTCCGGTGACAACCATGGCGTGAATGTTGCAGGCACCAGCGTCGTCTCCCCCCGTCACTGCGGTTATTCTGTTCGCCTTGTTAAGGATATAAATTAGATGCGATAGGCGTATATTGCAGATTAATTAGTAAAATAGCAACTAATAAAATATAAGATAAGCGTCAAACAAAAGAGAGAGCCCTACCGTGCAGCTTGCTGGCAGGGCTTTCTCTATTATTCAAGCAGCTTTTGAAAGTATATTTCTCAAACTTTCTTCCATCTTCCTTGCGGAAGGTGGTGAAGGAATACTTCACCAGTAAGATGAACGTGAATGTAGCAACTATTCTTTTGTTTTTTTATCCCCGATACCTGTAAGGTCAAACTTATATACTTTCTCTTCTGACTGAATTTGTTCAAAGAAAGCTATCATATAGATGGGATAATAAGTGATTTTCCCTTTGGTTTGTACATTCTCCCCGCAGAACACATAAGCCTGTGGTACACCATAATCTTCATTTGCCATGACATTTGAAAGGGCGTTATGGCGTTCATAGTCTTTGCCGAACTTAACCTCTATTGGCAATACATTGTTGTCATATTCCACAACAAAGTCCAGTTCTCCTTGCTTCTTACTATTGAAATAATATAGAGAGTGTTGTTGTTTCTCTGTAAAACCGTGTGCGTAAAGTTCTTGAGCCACGAGATTCTCGAAAACAGAACCAAAGTTTATATTTGAATTCCGGCTGAGCAATCTTGCCTGTATGTTTCCCCCATACATGGCAGCAAGTAGTCCTACATCATTCAAGAACAGTTTGAATAGATTGC
Source organism: Bacteroidales bacterium UBA3709 (assembly GCA_002372015.1). Classification (GTDB taxonomy): domain Bacteria; phylum Bacteroidota; class Bacteroidia; order Bacteroidales; family UBA932; genus Egerieousia. Next base: position 1,417 of record DFIA01000041.1, read on the forward strand.
GCTGTTTGCTTAGCAGCAATGGCACTTGTGGTTCTTCAACTTTGCTCACTAAACAGCTCTATGGCATCGGGCTGCTCTACGAAATTAATCTCAACTACATTTTCAAAACATTCTTTACCTGTTTTTCTTATAGCATACGTCTTGCCGACCTGTCTTGCACCTGTTACCAACAGGGCACGTCTATCGTTGAGTATAAAGTTGCGTATTAGTTCGTCAGCTTTGCGTGTAATCATATCAACTTGACTTTGTGAGAGCAAAGATACTATATTTTGCTTATATACAAGAATAAAACGTCAATAATTTACATTTTTCCAAGATAAAAAACGATATTATACTACACTTTTCTAAGGTAAAATCAGCACTATATTTACATTTATTATTCAAGCAGCTTTTTGGCAAACGGATTCAGATACTTGTCTATTTGGCTATAAGGTATTGTGAATACCGGTGCTCCGGCGGCATAAGGTGCCACTTCGTATTCTTGATAGCAGAACAAGACCCCTTCTTTAACAAGGCAAGGCGAAACTCTGGGCAGATCTGCTTGGTATTGGTTTACTTTATTCTCCCAAACATAATCGTAGAGTGTGTCTTCGCTTTTAATATCCCAATACGACATCAGCCCATCTTTAACTGCTTTGTTTAGGCCATCATCTGTAACATCTTTGTTGTACAGAAAATTGCTGAGTGCAGTGCCGTCGCTTTTATTAAAGGTTGTACCGTAATAGGTGCGTCCGCCGTGTGCTCCACCCAAGTACATATCCATCATAAAGGTATAAGTTACACAATGGGCATTTTCAAAAACTTTTTTGATAGCTACTTCATAACTTAGGGCAGAAGCAGGGAAATCGTTCTGTTTGTTAAAATATTCTTTGTATGAGTTGCCGTAGAAGTTTACAAAGGCATTGGCATCGTTTGAATCCCCTTCGTAAACTTTTTTATATTCATTGTAGAAGGCCAGACTCTCGCTAATCCATTTTCGAATGTTTTTTTCTGCAACCAAGTTCTTGCCGTTGTGTTTTGGATAATCTATTTCTAAGTGTACTAGAATTTCTGTACTGTCTTGATGTTCGTAAGACTCTGATAGTTGGAGCATTACCTTTTCTGAATAGTTGTAAGAAACAGAGTCTGAGGCAAATTCTCCTGTTGCAAACAAATCGGCAGACGAATTGTTTTTGCAGTTTGCAAATAATGTTGCTACAACAAATAGGATGGATAAGTTTAGTAAACTCTTTTTCATATCTGATTAGTTTAGTTATATTTTTATTTTAAAAGTTCTGCTGCTGCATGGGAAAGAATTCCCTCCATTTTTGCGTATGGTATGGTAAAAGACGGCATACCGGCTGCGTACGCTGCTATTTCGTACTGCTGATAAAGAAACTCCACGCCCCCTTCTGTAAACCAAGGCCCATACTTGGGCAGTGCCACCTGCCACTCTGTAATTTTGCTGTCTGTGTAGTCGTGCACAACAGTTTCTTGATCGGCCTCAAAGTATTCGCAGAGGCCGGAGAGCATCATAGGGGTGAGTTTTGTGGTAGCATCGTAGTTGTTTGCTAACAAGTCGTGTCCAAACCTTCTTCCGTCTGCCTTTCTAAATGTGGCTCCATATATAATAACAAAGCCATGAGCACCTCCTGTATATTGGCTGTAGGTAAAAAGCCACGTTATGCATTTATGATTCTCAAAGCCTCTGTAAGCGCTTATTTCTGTATATCTATATCCATTAAAAACAGGTGGTTCTAAAGTGCTTTCGAGTTCTTTTTTGAAAGCTTCTCCATAGAAATCTGTAAGGCGTTGTCCTTCTGCGAGATTTCCCTGATAAATTATGTTTTCGCTATTTGATATCTGTTCATTAACCCACTCTCTTATCCTTTTTGAGAGAACGGAGTTTGTGTCTTTAGGAAGTTGGAAATTAATATCTACAGAAATGCTTGCAGAGTCTGCCTGATCTGGATATTCAGAAGATTTGGCAATGTTCTTTTCCTCGTGGAAATAGTAGTTATAGCTCTGTAGGGCAATAGTATCTTTTGTATCAGAGACACCTGAAGAGCTACTGCTTTTGCAGGAAACACCGGTGATTGCACTTATAGCGGCGATTATAATAAAAATGTATCTCATAGTTTTTAAATTAGCTCTATGTTTATAAATAACAGTATGTTTTGCAAATCATGTCTGCTTGAATATTTTTTTGGTAAATTCTTGTAGAAATATTCTCCAACAGGTCCACACATGAGTTCCACTTATTTCAAAGTAGGTATAGGGATATTGGCAAATATCGAAATCTTTTCTCAAGTTGGCAACTTCATCATATAACGGATCTTGCTGGCCTATTCCTATCCAGTATAAAGGAGGATTTTTTGCCATCTGGTGTTGCCATTTTGTATCTATATTGCTGTAAATGTTATGGCTTTTATACTGTTCTTGCACCGCAATGGCTGGCGAAAAAAGCCCTACCGCTCCAAACATTTGTGGATAATTGGCCGATATATATAAAGACTGGAAGCCTCCCATGCTTAGTCCGGCAATGGCACGGCCTTTTTTATGTTTAATTACTCTGTAATTCTTTTCTACAAAAGATATTATGTCTGTGAAACTTTCCTCAAAACTTCCGTCCATTGTCTTTGGCAAATAGAACAATGGCATATTGTAACCGTCTGAATTTTCGAGCGGAGCGGCCTGTTGGCTTGGGTTTCCGTTAGGCATAACAACTATCATAGGTTTTGCCTTGCCCTTGGCAATAAGGTTGTCCATAATCTGTGCGGCTCTTCCAAAGTCTAACCAAGCGGTTTCGTCGCCACCCATTCCGTGCAGGAGGTAGAGTACCGGGTATTTTTTTCTGCCGGCCTGGTATCCGGCCGGGGTATATACCATCATTCTACGATACATACCCTTGCCCCCATTGTAACTGAGTGTAGTGTTGGTACTTGTTTCTATACTCGGGCTTTGGTACCATACCGCAGAAACGGTTCCGTGCGGCACATCTTGTATCAGATAATTTGCAGTTCTTTCTCCTTCTACAATAAAAATGTTGTATAGATCTGAGATATTTCGCCATACGAACATGTTTAAAGGGTCGAGCATTTTCTGATTATCTACTATATAGGAATAAGCATAAATTTCCGGTGCTATTGGTGCTGCTGTAGAGTATTCCCATAGGCCATTGCCATTGTTTTTCATTTTTGCAGGGCGTTCAGAAGGCAAGAGAAAATCGCCGCTTACCTCTACATCAGAGGCGGTGGGGGCATAGTAGCGGAAAGTTACTCTTTTATCTGAGTGTATTATAGGCATAGATTCTGTTTTATCTTGATACAAAATCTTCTGCGCCATAATATCTGTATTGGCGGAGAACGCAATAGCCACTATCAGGGCAATAATAATGCGAATGTAGGTATGATAAAATCTGCGCATATCTTTATAATAGCGGAAACAATTTTTCTAATCCTATGCTGTGGGAGCCTTTAATGAAGATAGCTTTATGTTTCAATGGCTTTTCTTCTATATACTTGGTAAGTTCTTCGGTATTAGGGAAAGTTTTTATTTCCACCTTACCTTTTGCGGCTTTTATGCAGGCTGCTTTTTTATCGTAGAGGTTTTTATATGCCTTGCTAAATTCTTCTCCTACGAGGAAGATGGCTTGCGGCAGTATCTTTATGGCTACCTCCAGTATATCGCGATGCTCTTTCTGAGAATCGGCTCCAAGTTCTCTCATATCGCCGAGCAATAGCACTTTAGCCCAGTTTTTATCAGACAATTGTAGAGTGCAAAAGCTTTCTAAAGAGGCCTTCATGCTGGTAGGATTGGCATTGTAGGTGTCTTTTATAAGAATGTTAGCAGCTGTTTGGGTTAGTTGGGAGCGATTGTTAGAAGGCTTATAGTTAGATATGGCCCTAACAGCTTCTGGGGTAGGAATGGCAAAATAGGTGGCTACACTTATGGCTGCCAGAATATTATCTGCGTTGTAACTTCCTATAAGATGGGTCTTTATTTTTATCATTTTACCCTCTTTGCTTCCGGTAGGGTCTGCTATTTCGAGCTTCAGATATGGATCTTTATCGGTGTTAGGCAGTAATTTGGCGCAGTTGCTGGTAATACCATACGGTACAATTTGCATATCCGGCCTTTTTGCTGCCATTTGCATCAGCAGCGGATTGTCTGTATTTACAAAGGCTATTTTTTTATGCTCCTGCAAATTGTTATAGAGTTCACCTTTTGCTTCCATTACTCCTTCTATGGAACCAAAGCCTTGCAAATGCGCTTTGCCTATGCTGGTTATAAGGCCGAAAGATGGACATACTATGGAGGTAAGCGTAGCTATGTCTTTTGGATGCGAGGCACCCATCTCTATAACTGCCACTTCTGTATCTTTATCTATTCTTAGTAGGGTAAGTGGAACTCCTATGTCGTTATTCAGATTTCCTTCTGTGGCAATAACTTTATATTTAGTTGATAAAACGGCATTTATCAGTTCTTTTGTGGTGGTTTTGCCATTTGTGCCGGTAAGCCCTAAAACAGGAATTTTGAACTGTAGCCTGTGGTGCTTTGCAATATGCTGGAGTGTGCTAAGGCAATTATCTACCACTAACACTTTTTTAGGAAATAGCTTCTTGGCCTCTTTTGCTTTTTGTTTATTGTCTGATATAACCAAGGCGGCTCCTTTTTCGAGGGCCTGTATCAGAAAATCGTTGCCATCAAAGTTCTCTCCTTTGAGAGCAAGAAATGTTGAACCTTCATGCATCTTTCTGGTATCTGTACATAAACCAGTGGTGTTTTGATATATAGCATATAGTTTGTATATATCAGGCTTGCCCGATTTATTGCACACTTTAGCCAAAGAAATGTTGTTGGCCTTAATTCCTCGCCCAGTAGAACCAAACCCTCCTTCTCCTCTAATAGTTTCGGACAGTTTTTCTACAAGTTGCCATTGAATACTGGTGTATTTTGCTATTACCATTTGAGCTATCCTCTCTCCTGGTTTTATAACAAAAGTATCTTTTGAAAGATTTATCAATATAACTTTTATTTCTCCCCTATAGTCTGCATCTATAGTACCTGGAGCATTGGCTACCGTAATTCCGTGTTTAGCAGCGAGCCCGCTCCTCGGACGTATCTGAGCCTCAAATCCTTGCGGCAGTTCTATAAATAGGCCTGTGGGTACTATTGCACGCTCTAAAGGGTGCAGCTCTATAGGTTTGTCTATATGGGCATTTAGATCCATGCCGGCAGACAATGCCGTGGCATATTCTGGTAGTGGGTACGGCGATTGATTTACTATCTTTACTATCATTATCCGATGCGTTTATTGTGTAGTTCAATTAATGCTATATTGTTTTTATGTAAGATTCTATATTGTGTTATTATTCTGTTCTGTTCTGTACAGTTTTATATAGTTATGTTCTCTATAGTTTTATCGGTTTGAGCGTTTCTGTTCTTTTTGCTTTGCTCTGTTTTATTCTCTTCTGCATATAAAACAGAAATATACCTATCAATATGGTATTTATACATAGTTTAACAAGCAACATTGCCGGATCTTGCACTGTAGTGTATCGCCCGGTAATTTTCTCAATAGCAAATTGTATTGCAACGGCCACAATATAGAGGGCTATGCCTAATACAATATAAAATATAATCTGCTTCCATTTGTATGGAATAGGATAGTATTTTTTTCCGAGATATGCACTGAATAACAACATAACCAAACAGCTTGCAAGATGTACCCAAACAGAGGCCCAGTATGAGAATAATGGCATGAATATCAGGTTACCCACTATAGTAACTCCCAATCCTAAAAGGGTTATTTTAACAGCGTATTTTGTTTGGCCGCTGAGTTTATACCACATAGATACGTTAAATAACATTCCAAGAATCATGTATGTGAGTAGCATTACCGGCACTGTGCCTAAGGCACTGCGAAAATCTTTACCAAGAATGAGCCCTAAAATATCTATATAGAATACCACTCCTAAGAATATCAGTATGCAAAATGCCACAAAGTACTCCATAACTTTAGCATATAGCTCATTGGAACCTTTTTCCTTATATCTCGAAAAGAAGAAAGGCTCTGCTGCATAGCGGAACATTTGTATAAAGAGGTTCATTATAACAGCGAGCTTTATAGCAGCTTGATATACTCCAAGATCTGTTTTCCAGCCTTCTCCGGTAATTCCGTTATCTACCAAAAAGCGGAATAAAAATCTGTCTGCACTTTCGTTGATGGTGCCAGGCAAACTCGCTATCATTATCGGCAGGGAATATAGCATCATCTTTTTCCACAGATTTTTATCAAACCTAAATTTTATTTGCAAAATATCTGGGATAAAAAGTATAAAGCAGAGTATGCAACTCAGCAGTACCGCAAAAATGATATATGAAAAATGAACTTGCTCTGGTATAAAAAACGTGAGGAAGTTGTTTGGGTGGGCGGCCATGTATTTGGGCACTAAATAAAAAAGCAGAAGATTAAAAGCTAATTCCCCAACTATTTTTATAGACTTAAATAGTGCAAACTTGAGAGCTCGCTGTTGGTATCTTAATCTGGCAAAGAGTATTGCTGTTATGGCATCTAAAGCAAGTATTCCGCCTATGTAAATTATCATTTTGCTGAAAAAACAGCTTAGGGCAAAGCAGAATACAGCTATGGAAGTAACTGTGGTGAGGGCTGTAGAAAAAACCGTGTTGTAATGTTTCTTGTCTGCCTCTGTATCTGTTTCTGTGGTAATACCTTTAGATGCAAATTTGAAACAGCCTGTTTCCAAACCCAGCATCAAAACAACTTGGAGTACTGCAATATACGACATGATTTCTGCATAGGAGCCGTATCCTTCCGGAGGTAGAATTCTGGTATATATTGGCACAAAGAAGAAGTTTATCAGCCTGGCCAAAATAGTGCTCAAGCCGTATATGGCGGTTTCGCCTGCAAGTTTTTTCAGAGGATTGGCCATGTTAGTCTTCTATAGATTTTTTGTTGAAAATAAGTACCCCTATATTAATCTGTGGATACCATTTATATTCTCCGTGACTATAGTATGTGGTGGATAACGAAACCGGCCCGATAGGGCTCTGCCATACCAAGGCTGCATTGGCAATCCAATGGCCTTTTGGCAGTTTGCCCGAGTATGAAAAGCTCCATCCGTCGGGGTTCTTTGTAGTTTGTCTATAAGGCTGAAAATATGAGGCTGTGGTATGCAGGTATAATTTTTCTCTGAATTTTATAACAGGGCTCAGACCTATACCGGCAAAGGTGTTTGCTCTGTAGCCCTCCATTAGCAGTGTAAATGAGTGAGGAACAGGCTGAAAAGCCGGCATAGACATAATATTTGAGTAGTAGTTGCTGAAATTACCTTTGTGGCTCCACACCAAATCTGCAGCCATGCCTATGGTAAAATATTTGCCAAAGCTTACATATTTGTCTGCCATAATCCTTACTTGCGGTAAAAAGTGTTTTACATCCTTCACTGAAGGAGCTGTAGGATTTGTGGTTCCGGGGGAGTATTCTTCGTTTGCAAAAGTATATCTGCCGCTTATGCTCCACCGCGATCCGGTGGTTGGATACAGGGCATAGTTGAGAGTATTCTTTTTTATTAAAATTTTTGGGCTTACAAAAAATACACTTGCCTTGTCTGGCGTGTCGGAAGATAAATATTCTTTTGTAAGAAAGAAGTTTTCATAATGTCGGCCTATGTCGGCCGCAGCCATAGCTATGGAGTTTTTTTTCAGCGACAAAGATGTTGCCAATCCAAATCTTCCAAAGAATTCTCTAAACTGTATGTTCTGTGGGAGTTTATTGGCTCTCAGTATATTCTGGTTGCCATTATAATAATCGTATTGATGCCCTACAAAATCTGCAAAGTAATAAGCCAGAGGTTCTACTCCTATATCGTGCCTGAATCTGATAGTAGCTCCTCTATAGTATCTGCCCAAATTTACAGAGGCTTTTAATCTCCACGGATTCATGCCAACGTGCAGGTACTCAGCTCCTAAAAATACTTGATTGAGAGAGGAAGACGATATGTTGCCCCCTAAACTCAGTTTGAGCGGATGTTGGCGTGTGGCTCTGAGCTTTAAGGTAAAAAGTGAATCTGTAGCGTCCTTGATGTAGCTTGTGCTGTCTAAGAGCAAAGTAGGGTAGAAATTATTTACTACTCCGCTTTGTATGATCCTGTAATATCCTTTTCTTAGCTGGGTAAAATCAAAGTTTTGCCTTTTGTCTTTGCGTATAGTTCTGTTAATAAATCTTGTAGCCTGATACGGAATATCTCCTGTGATTTCTATATCGTGTCTGAACCTTATTGGCGTTAACTTATTTTTGAAAGCCTCTCTTTTTGCTGCTACCTCTTTGGCAGATACGCTCCTGCCAGCCCTTTGCTTTATCTTATCTATATGTTGTAAGGTGAGTTCGTACCCTATTTTTACAATCTCATCCAGGCTGTTGAATTCCATAATGCCAAATTTATCGTAATTGCCGTTCAATAAAATGCCTACGGAATCTGGTATGTGGTAGTCGGTGTTGCCTATCATAAGACCCAAAAGCAGGGAGGCGGCATTTTCTTCGTCCATGTTAAAGTTGCCGGGAGTGCATTCTGAACCAATGATTAGGTGCGGATTGTAAATCTTTTTGAGTTCTCGCCACGGAAAATTGTTGTATAATCCGCCATCGTATAACAAATTGCCGTTATTGTTTACAGGTTTGAAAATAAGAGGAATAGACATAGATGCCCTTATGGCGGTACCGAGGTTGCCGTGCCTTTCCACTCTTTGCCTATGATGGTTAAGGTCTGTGGTGATACAAAAGAAAGGTATCATCAGATTGTTAAAATCGTAGCCGCATGCCTTGCTTGCTGGTGCAAAAATTTCCAGCACGGCCAAATCCATGGGGTAAGAAGATATTAAAGAAGTGGGCAAGGCTAATTGAAACCTCTTAGCTGTATCGCCTGTGATATTTCTGATGGCACCTAAATTGAGTTTTGCCATGGTGGCATCGGGATCGCCTTTGTAGTAGTACTCGGCATAGGGAATTTCTGCCTTGCCTTTAGACCAAGCGTTAAAGCCAGGGCTTTTGATAAGGGCTATCATTTCGTCTGTGCTATAGCCTATGGCATACAGGCCGCCTATTATGGCTCCCATAGAAGTGCCGCAGATATAGTCTATAGGCACATTGTTTTCTTCCAAGGCCTTAATTACTCCTATGTGAGACAGGCCTTTGGCACCGCCTCCACTTAAAACCAGTCCTACTTTGCAGTCTGTTTTGGAGGTGTCTTTTAAATACTGCGTATTCTGCAGGGAGGAATTGCTTGGGCTTGCGCCAAATGCTCGGTTAAATGCAAACAGTGCAACAAAAGCAAAAGTTATTGCTATAAAACCAGCTTTAGCGCTGTTGTAGCCCATATAAGAATTCCACCTCATACAAACTCCAAAGTTAATGAATATTTATAACTTTGCAGCCAATGGATATTTGATATGTTTTAAACTTTTTACAAGATACTTATGAAGATATTTTTAATTGCAGCAGCGTTCTCTTTCTTGTTTTTTGCTTGCAAAGGAGGAGAAAAAGAAGCTCAGAATCAGAACCCGCAGCCGGTACAGCAACCAGAACCTGAAAAAAAACAGCCAGAACTTGCTTTTAATCCAGATTCTTTGGGGGCAGAGCCGCAGTTTGATATAGTAACTTCTATGGGTACTATACGCATCAAACTCTACGAAGATACGCCTAAGCACAAGGCTAATTTTATTCGTCTTGCCTCTCAGAAGTATTACAATGATATTACTTTCCATAGGGTGATTCGTAATTTTATGATTCAGACAGGAGATCCTTATACGAGAGACTATCCCGACCGTACTGATATTTTTGGTACAGGTGGGCCGGGATATACCGTAGCGGCAGAGATAGTTCCTGCTCATAAACATAAAAAAGGAGCATTGGCTGCTGCTCGCAAAGGAGACGCAGCAAATCCTGAGCGCGCATCATCTGGCAGCCAGTTTTATATTGTACACGATGCAAATGCCTGTGCACAATTAGATGGTGCCTATACTGTTTTTGGAGAAACAATAAGCGGGCTGGATGTTGTAGATAAGATAGCTACTGTGCGCACCGGTGCCAGAAAACGCGATTTACCCGATTCAGATATTAAGATTATATCAATACTTCCGGTAAAATAGAAAATTTTGCATAAACATTAACCGGTAGAAATCAAGGCTTTAGTAAAAAAGATGGATTTTTTTGCAAATTTTATTTCCTGCTGATGAATTTGTGGCACGGGCTTTGCAACTACTAAAGCGTAGTTTTTTCATAGGTTAATTTTTAGGTTTGAGAAATGGGTTGGCTAAGAAGCCAGCCCTTTTTCGATTTGCATTTACTGAAATTTTAAGTATATTTGCAGCCCTTCTCGTGTAGAAGGGCTTGTAATAATTACTATTAATAACATTAAAAACTCACAGTTATGTCTGTAAAAATCCGTCTTTCACGTCATGGAAAGAAGAATTATGCTTTCTTCCATATTTTGGCGACCGATGTTAGGGCACCGCGTGATAGCCGTTTTATTGAGCTTTTGGGTTCTTACGACCCTAATACCAATCCGGCTACCATTGTATTGAATGTAGATAGGGCTGTTTATTGGCTTCAGAATGGAGCACAGCCTACTATAACAGCAAGAAGAATTCTTTCATATAAAGGTGCTCTTCTGAAAAAGCACCTTGCAGAAGGTGTTAAAAAGGGTGCTCTTACTCAAGAACAGGCAGATGCTAAGTTCAATGCTTGGGTGGCAGAGAAAGAAGCCAAGATAGAAAAGAAGAAAGAGAATCTGAAGGTTTCCAAGGCAGATGCCAAGAAAGCTGCTGTTGAGGCAGAAAGCAAGGTAAATGCTGCAAGAGCAGAGGAGCTTGCAAAGAAGAAGGCAGAGGCCGAAAAGGCTGCTGAAGAGGCTCGCAAGGCAGCTGAAGCAGAGGTTGCCGCCACAGCAGAAGTTCCGGCAGAAGAGGCTCCTGTTGCAGAAACTCCTGCAGAGGATGCACCTAAGGCTGAATAGTTTTGTGGCTTTCTGTTAATTTATCCTGCTTGTGATGCAGTTTACCTCTTGTGCTCAGATAGCTAAAACTTACGGAAATAAGGGAGAACTTCTCCTCAGAGTAGAGTCTGACCGCTTTTCTGAACTTTTGGAGGTATGTGAAAATACAGAAAAAGAAATTGAGGAACCGGTATTCATTTCTTTTGATGGACTGCCGGTTCCTTTCTTTATAACTTCTGCCCATCATCGTTCTAATAATGCTTGGGTTGTGTGTTTTTCTACCATCAGAGATACTGTGCACGCAGAAGAAGTTGTTGGCAGAAAGCTTCTGCTGATAGCTACCGAGCAAGATCACTTAGAAAGCTTAGATACTCTTGTAGGTTACTCTGTAGTATCGGAGGAAGGTAAGAGAGTGGGAACTATATCAAAAGTGCACGAATACCCGGGCAATATTTGTTTAGAACTAAAAGAATCAGGAACTCTCATTCCTTTTCACGAAGATTTAGTGCGTTCTTTTGACCAGAAAAACCGCACTATTGCAATGGTAATTGCGTCAGGTCTTATTAAATAAAGTTTTATCGTATAGTAAGTTAGAGGCTCTCGATAAATTTTTTGGGAGTGATGCCTGTTTCTTTTTTAAAGAACTTGCCAAAAGAAGACTGATCTGCAAAGTTCAGTTTTTCTGCAACATCTTTTATAGTAGCTCCCTGCAAGCGAAGCATATTCTTGGCTTTTGTAACAACATGTTGTGCTATTAGTTGGGATGCTGTTTTGCCTGTTTCTTCTTTCAGAATGAGGCTTAGATATTGTACGCTGATAAAAAGCTTGGCTGCATAGAAAGAAGGATAGTGTTCCTTTGCTACATGCTCTCTGAGCAAAAGTACAAACTTGCTCATAAGCTCCTGCTTTCTTGAAATAGACTTGGATTGTAAACCAATATGCTCCCTGCTCGAAATCAGAGAAAAAAGTTCTGTTATTACTATAGAAAGTGATGGAATGATCAGATATTCCTTGATTTCTTGTCTTGTGTCTTTCAAATATTGATAGAGATGCTCAAAACTATCGCTTATTTTGTTGAATGATTCTTCGTTCATTTCAAAGTGTGGTCTTTGGAAAATATCCGACATATCGTGGTTGGGAAGTGGCCTTGGACCGCCTCCGCCATTACCAAGCCGCTCCAACACATCTCTCTTGATAATAAGAAGAAAAAAGCGTCCTCCGGTAGAAAGGTCGGCACCGGTTATGGCATTTATAGGAGATATCAGAAGCAGAGATTTTTCGGGAATAGAATAATGCTTAAAATCGAGAGAAACATCAAGAGTTCCTTCCAAAACCAGCAGGGCGGTTAGGGCATCAAATCTGTAGGAGTGAGAAATCAGGCCGGATGCAGCTTTTACTATCAATTCTTTATTAAAGTCTGTGGCCCTGATCATCATTATCTCGTTCTTGAAGCTATACCCTCCAAAATAATCAGCCAGACTGGTCATGTTTAGGTCTATGCTCTGGATTCTGTTCTCTTGTGCAGTCATTTTAATTATAATTCTGGAACAAAAATAATGAAAGTTTATGTTTCTTTGGCAGGTTTTTTGTAGGATTTATATAGAAACAGACCAAAAATATACGATTATAGTCTATAATAGTTTCTTATGTTACTATCATCTTTGTACCGCCTTACAAGGTAGGTTTTACACATTATAATGATAAGAAGAGAACAAATATTGGAATCTGCTTTTAATGCGTTTACTTCTAAGGGTATTAAGGAGGTAAAGATGGAGGATATTGCGGCATCCCTAAAAATCTCCAAGAAGACTCTTTATGAATTTTTCAAGAGTAAGAAAGAACTTTTGGTAAAAAGTATAGAGTATAAGTTTCCGCTTCTTATAGAGAAAAACTCCAAAATAATTAAGTGTATGCCTAATCCTCTTACGGCACTTGTTTTCTGTGCAGTAGAAAACATAAGGTTCTGGAGTAGTTTTAGCGATAAGTTTATTAGTGAGGCGGAGCACTTGCCGGAACTCAGCGATTACAGAATTTCTGTTAAAAGCGAGCTCGATGGGCATAGCAGCAAGTTACTCGGCGGCTGTGTGGCTGAGGGTTATTTAGAAGAAAAAGATTCTAAGAGGCTCGTGGCTGTTTTTATGGACAATCTCCGCAACTTTGATGAGTTTAAGAATCCGGAACTTTTTCCTTCTCAACTTTGTTTTTCCATAGTAATCACAATTTTGGGGGGCTTGTGTACCAATAAAGGCAAGAAGGTTTTAGATGAACTGAAGAACAATTATAGTTAAGGCAGAAAATATATAATAGTAATAGATATGATAAAGATTTTAAAATTCATTTGGCTTGGAGCGATAATGTTGGTATGTGCTTCTTCTGTGTTTGCACAGAGTGCCGATACTGTGGCCATTACGCTTAAAGATGCTTGGGATATAGCTCTCAGCAGGTCTCTTACTGTAATGGTGGCAGATAAAGAAATAGAGAAGACAGGGTATGAGAAGAAGGGAGCATACGCCAGTTTGTTTCCTAATGTAGCATTTTCTGGCAACTACCAGCGTACTATAAAAAAGCAGACCATGGTAATGAAAATGGGCGATGTTTCTCAGAAGATTTCTATGGGAACAGACAATAATATGAGCGGTGGTTTTAGTGCTTCTATGCCGCTGGTTAATGTGGCTTTGTGGAGGAGCTTAGATATTTCCGGAAAGGGAGTGGAGCTTGCAGTGGAAAAAGCTCGGCAGAGCCGTCAAGATCTTATTAACCAGGTAGAACAGGCTTTCTATACTTGTCTTTTGGCTTCCGACTTGTGTAATGTATATAAAGAGAATTACAGTAATGCAGAAGAGAATTATCGCCAAACAAAGGCTAAGTATGAGAGTGGCAGGGTTGCAAAATATGATATGATAAGAGCAGAGGTAAACATGCAGAATGCCGAGCCTAATGTATATGATTCTCAAAATAATCTTATGCTTGCACTGTGGCAGTTAAAGGCTCTTATGGGAGTAAATCTCAATACTAATATAAAATGTATAGGCTCGTTATCGGATTACACATATCAGATGTATCAGATTGTGATGGCGGCCGATACCATAGACCTTTCAGAAAACTCAACCTTAAAGCAACTTGATATACAAGAAGATATTCTTGAAAAAACATACAAGATGCAAATTGCTCAGTATTATCCTACTCTTGCAGCAACTGCTCAATATAACTGGGTTTCTATGTCTAACGATTTTAAGATAGCGCACTATGATTGGAACCCGTATTCGGTAGCAGCTTTGAGTTTGCAGATTCCTATTTTTTCAGGTTTGCAGAGGTTAAACAATGTTCGCCAAGTTAAGGTGCAGCAACAACAGCTGGAGTTGCAGAAAGAGAATGCCAGAAGAGGTTTGGTTGTGGCTGCTAAACAGAGCCTTAGCTCTTTAGAAACAGCTCTTAAACAATATAAGGCTGCTGCGGCTACTTTAGAGGGTGCCACTACTGGCTATGATATAGCAAAGAAGATGTATGAAGTTGGTAGGGCAACCATACTCGAAGTGAATGATGCTCAACTTGCACTTTTGCAGTCTAAGCTTAATCTGCATCAGGCTGTCTATTCGTATCTTACTGCCAAGAGTTCTTTGGATCTTGTGTTGGGAGTAGAGCGTGCCGATAAGGAAATGTTCGGCAAGGGAGAGCAGATGCAGCCTGCTCGCCAGTTGATAATCAAGAAAGAGGAAGGCACTTCAGCAGAATAAATTGTAAGAAAAAAAATAGATGAATATATATGAAAAGTAACATTATCAGAACGTTTGGACTTGCGGCCATCTGCCTGGCCGGAGTGGTGTCAATTTCTTGCAACTCTGACAAGAAAACAGAAGAAAAGGCAGACCAGCAACCTAAGGTTATAGGTGTAACAATTAAGGCAGCTTCTACAAAAGATGTTCCTCAGTTTGAGATTTTTACGGGAACCGTAGAAGGCTTTAACCTAAATAATATATCGCCTCAGGCTCCTGGCAGAATCGAGAGGATTTTTGTAGAAGTGGGAGATCATGTAAGCAGAGGGCAGAGGTTGGCGCAGATGGAAGCCACCAATCTTACTGCTGCAAAACTCCAGATGGAGAATAATAAGTTGGAGTTTGAAAGAACAAAGCAGTTATTTGAGATAGGAGGGGCTTCTCAGAGTGAGTACGATGCTCGCAAGATGGCTTATGAAGTATCGCTGAATAGCTATAATAATCTGGCAGCCAATACATATCTGATTTCTCCTATTTCAGGAGTTGTTACGGCACGCAACTACGATGCAGGTGATATGTATGCTGCAGCAATGCCGCTTTATACCGTTCAGCAGATTCGTCCTGTAAAGATAAAAGTAAACGCTCCAGAGGGGCTTTACGGAAAAATTAAGAAAGGGCAGAAAGTTATTGTTAAGTTAGATGTTTATGGCTCAGAAGAATTTGAAGGTAAGGTACATCTTGTATATCCTTCTCTTTCTGCTACTTCCAGATCATTCCCGGTTGAAATAACCATAGCCAATGCAAATGAAAGAGTGCGCCCCGGAATGTTTGCGAGAGTAACCTTTACTTATGGTATGGAGCATAATGTGGTTGTTCCAGATGTGTCTGTGGTAAAACAGATGGGCAGTGGAGATCATTATGTTTATACCGTTGTAGATAATAAGGTTGTCTTTAACAAAGTAAAGCTCGGCCAGCTGATAGGCACAGAGTATGAAATTAAGAGTGGCCTTAACGAAGGTGATATGGTAATAGTTGAAGGCCAGAACAGAGTAGTTAACGGACAGGAAGTTAAGGCTACAGTAGGTGAGCCTGCTTCTTTTGTTCCAGATAATCTTGTAGAAAAAACACAGTAGAAAATGAGTCTTTTTGCATCTGCAGTTAAAAAACCAATCACCACGGCGCTGATTTTTGTGGCAATAGCGATATTTGGTATATTCTCGTTTATTACACTACCTATAGACCTGTTCCCTAAGATTGAGAGCAATTCCATTATGGTGATGACCTCGTATGCCGGTGCCAGTGCATCGGATATTGAGAACAACATATCTAAACCGTTGGAGAATACGCTTAACAGCGTTTCGTACCTGAAGCATATTTCTTCTGCTTCCAGAGAAAATATATCTGTGATAACCCTTGAGTTTCAGTACGGAAGAGATATTGAGGCTGCCACCAACGATGTACGAGACAAACTCGAAATGGTAAAATCGATATTGCCCGATGGGGCTGGTAATCCGGTAATTTTTAAGTTTGGCTCAGACGATATCCCTATTCTGATTCTTTCTGTTACAGCTAAGGAGAGTATGCCTGGGTTGTATAAGATAATGGACGAAACTGTGGTAAATGAACTTGCCAGGGTAAATGGTGTGGGGTCGGTTTCTGTGTCGGGTATTCCAAAAAGAGAAATAATGGTATTATGCGATCCATACAAACTTGATGCTTACAATCTGACCATAGAGGCTATATCTTCTGTTATCGGTTCAGAAAACCGCAACGTACCTGCGGGCTCTATAGAGGTGGGTTCCAATACCTATGCAATGAGAGTGCAGAAGGAATTCAGCTCGGCCAGAGAAATAGAGAATCTTGTTGTAGGTTCGTTTAATGGCAGCAATATCTATTTGAAAGATGTGGCCAGAGTTGTAGATGGCTTGCAGGAAAGATCTCAGGAGAGTTATATAAACGGAGCCATTGGCGGTATGGTTATCATACAGAAGCAAACAGGAGAAAACTCCGTGCGGATAGTTCGTAAGGTAAAGGAGGAACTGCCTAAATTAGAAAAGAAACTCCCTTCAGATGTAAAACTCAATGTAATTATAGACACTACAGACAATATAATCCGTACAATAGGCTCTCTCGAAAAGACTATTCTGATTACATTGCTGATAGTGATGGCTGTGGTGTTCATTTTCTTGGGAAGATGGAGGGCTACAATTATTATTCTCATAACAATTCCTATATCGCTCCTTGCCTCTCTCATATACTTGTATGCTACCGGCAATACATTGAATATGATATCGATGAGTTCGTTGTCTATTGCAATAGGTATGGTGGTTGATGCTGCAATTGTGGTATTGGAAAACATAACCACCCACATAGATAGGGGCAGTAATCCAAAACAGGCGGCGGTATATGCCACCAATGAGGTTGCTATGGCGGTAGTGGCTTCTTCTCTCACTACCTTAGCAGTGTTCCTTCCTATGACCTTGGTAAGCGGCTTGGCAGGAATAATGTTCCGTCAGTTGGGTTGGATGGTTTCTATTGTGATAACGGTATCTACCCTTTGTGCCTTGGCGTTAACTCCTATGATGTGTTCTACCATGCTTAGAGCGCATAATAAAGATAAGGATTCTAAGTGGTTTAAGATTTTGTTTACTCCTATAAACAAGGCTCTCGATGGATTAAGTACCGCTTATGCCAAAGCACTGAATTGGGCTATGCGTCATAAGAGAATAGTGTTGCTTATAGCAATATGCTTGCTTATTGGGGTATTTGCAATCTGTATCCCTAAAATGAAGAGCGAATTTGTTCCACAGTCTGATAACGGGCGTATTTCTGTAACCGTTCAGCTTCCGGTTGGTACACGCCAGGAAATAACAAGAGAACTCGCTCTTGAATTAGATCGCAGATGGAGAGAAGAATTTCCTGAAATAGAGAGGTTGGGACTTTCTGAAGGAACGGCCGATTCCGATAATATGTTTGCGAGTATGCGGTCGAACGGAAGCCATATCATAAGCATGAACATTAGTGTTGGTAGTATGGAAAAGCGAAAGAGAAGCATACAAGAAATTTCCAACATAATGATGAGTGAACTGGCAGAGTATAACCAGATAAAGCGATACAATGTAGTAGCCGGAGGACAGCAGGGAGGTATGGGAGGACAAACCGTTTGCCAGATAGATTTGTTTGGCTACGATTTTAATGCTACAGACGAGGCGGCAGCTAAGGTTGCAGCATTGTTCAAGGAATTAGGAGTAAAGCAGTCTGTAATCAGTAGAGATGATTATATTCCTGAATATCAGGTAGATCTTGATAGAGAAAAGCTTGCTTTATATGGTTTGAATACGGCTACTGTTTCGAGCTTTTTGCGTAACCGTATAAATGGTGCCATTGCTTCTGAATATAGAGAAAGTGGAGATGAATATGATATTCGTGTAAGATATGCTCCTGAATATAGGCAGAGTCTTAAAGATATAGAGAACATTACAGTTTATTCCTCTACCGGACAGGCTATTAAACTGAGAGAACTGGGTACTATTGTAGAGGCTATGACCCCTCCTACCATTCAAAGAAGAGACCGTGAGAGATATGTTTCAGTTACCGCACCTCTTCCAGACGGAATGGCTACATCCGATATGAATGAGGCAATTGCCGCAAAGATAGAAGAGGCTGGTTTGCCTAGTGGGGTAGATTGGAAGATAGGAGGTACTTACGATGATCAGGTAGAAACCTTCCAAACTCTTGGGGTTCTCATGCTTTTGATAGTGATCTTAGTGTTTATAGTTATGGCGGCACAGTTTGAAAGTCTGACCTATCCGTTTGTTATAATATTTGCAGTTCCGTTTGCCTTTGTGGGAGTGCTTGTAGGTTTGGTTGTAACCGGAACTCCTATGAGTATAATGGGTATGGTTGGAGCTGTTATGACTATAGGTATTGTAGTAAATAATGGTATTGTGCTTGTAGATTACGCAAATCTTAATAGAGAAAGGGGAATGGGGGTTATACGCGCAGTTGTGGATTCTGGAAAATCTCGTTTACGTCCGGTACTGATGACAACTCTGACCACAGTGTTAGGTATGCTCCCACTTGCCCTTGGAAAAGGGGAAGGTTCAGAGGTTTGGCGAGGCATGGGTATGACAGTAGCTTGGGGACTTTCGGTTTCTACTTTGGTAACGCTCATATTTGTTCCTGTGCTTTATACAGTCTTTGCAGCTTTTGGTTTGAATCGTAAAAAGAAGAAACAAAGAAGGCTAAAGGCAGAGCAAGAAAAAATGAAAATGCAACAATCAGTATAGAGAAAGTATTATATCAGATATGAAAGCAGTTTTTATAGCATACAACGAAGCTCAAGGCGAAAATGTGATGGAGGTTCTAAGAAAGTGTTTTATAAGGGGTTTTACAATGTGGGAGCAGGTGCAGGGTACAGGTACCAAAGACGGGGAACCTCATCTTGGTTCACACGCATGGCCTACAATGAATTCTGCGCTTATAACCTTTGTAGATGACGAGGCGGCAAAACGCCTAAAGGAAAGACTGAAAGAAATAGACGAGATTAAGCCACAACTTGGTTTGCGGTTTTTCAGTTGGACCATAGACGAATAATAACTTTGATGGTTATAGCAGAAAATTTAAGGTAGAACAAGGTTGTTATAGTTGTGAATATTTCTTTTTTCCGGTAAAGAATTTCCGGATGATTGAGTAAGGAAGCATTCCGTAAGGGAGTGCTTCTTTTTTGTTGTTGTAGGATTGCGCTTGTGCGGAGTTGTCTGAAGAAACAGTTGCCGGCTTTCCTTTTTGTGTTTTGTTGATGGGCAGTGTAACTATAATCTCTTTCTTGAGTTTTGAGTAATCGTGATGAGCTTTTACAACGCTTTTGAAATAACTGAATTTACCATGGAAAATGTAGCAGACTGCTGATATACCGTCTAAGCATTTTCTGATAAAAATTTTGGCACTTTTGCGCTTTTTTGGAAGATTTTTCCAGAGCATCAGAAGATTGTTGCGGTAGTTGAGGTATAGTTTTCTCGGCGAATTGTTTGGAAGGGTTCCGCCTCCCACATGATAGACCTTGCTGGCAGGTATGCACCAAATCTGAAACCCAAGCAGAGAAGCTCTCCAGCAGAAATCTATTTCCTCCATGTGTGCAAAGAAGTGTTCGTCCAGCCCTCCTAACTGGTGCCAAACATTGCTGCGAACTACCATGCAGGCTCCTGATGCCCAGAAGCATCTTATAGAATTATCGTATTGCTGCTTATCTTCTTCTATGCAGGAAAGTATTCTTCCTCGGCAGAAAGGGAAGCCCCACTTATCTATAAACCCTCCTGCTGCACCGGCATATTCAAACTGTTCTGTACCTTCTACATAATGGTTATAAGAGAGTATCTTAGGCTGGCAAGCGGCAGTTTCCGGATGCTCTTCCATAAAACTTATAAGCGGTTCTAACCATCCATCAGGAGTATATATGTCTGAATTTATAAGTATATAGTATCTGTATGGGTTGAGTGATGGCCTGCTATTATCTTGGGAAGATTGGGCTTGTTTACGTATGATGCTGAAAGCGCGGTTGTAGCCTCCGGTAAAACCATAGTTTTCCTGCAACTGAATCCATTTGAGCAGCAACTTTTTAGGCTGATTTTCCAGTTTTGCTTTCAGGTTGTTGAAGGTATCTTTAGAGCCGTCTGTGGAGGCGTTGTCTGCAATAATCAAGTCTGCATATTCCGGCAGGCTATTGAAAAGAGAAGGCAAGAACTTTTCAAGAAAGTTCTTGCCATTCCAATTCAATATAACTACTGCAACCTTCATTTCCGAATAGAGTAGGCTTGCTGCTCTGTGCTATATTGCAAAATTACAGCAGTTGTTTGTTGTTAGTCTGAAGTAACCCTTTCGAGCCATTTAACCATTCCGAGCATAACACCCATCGAGATAAGGCAAATGCCGGCAAATACAGCCCAAGCCTGCCACTGATGAGGGAAGGTAGTAATCATTGTAGTACCTATTGCAATGAAAAGGTTACCTATAGCTGTTGCCGTGAGCCACAGGCCCTGGCAAATTCCCTGCAGATGCTTAGGAGCAACCTTGGAAACGAAGCTCAGTCCAAGAGGAGAGATAAACAACTCTGATACTGTTAGGAAGAAGTAAGTTATAATCAGTACGGCAGGATTTGCCCTCATGCTTTCTTTCACGCCCTCTGCAAGTCCGTTGAAGGTGTCTGCTGAAGGATAATTCTTTACAGCGGCCAAAGCAACCAAGAAAATGTATGCAAGTGCCGAAATGAACATACCAAGTGCTATCTTTCTAGGCGTAGAAATATACTTTCCTCTGCGTGCCATGGAAGCGAACAAAGCCATGATGATAGGAGTAAGTGTAATTACAAAGAACGGATTTATACACTGCCATATTTCAGGAGCTATTGAGCTTGTGTTTACAAAGTCTCTTGCAAATACAGACAAACTCTGACCATTCTGATGGAATGAGAACCAGAAGAACATTGCAACAATAAGAACAGCAAACAAAGCATAAAGTCTCTGCTTGATTTCCTTTGCATTAGCTCTTCTCTCTTCTTCTGTATAGTTGGTTACAACCTTCTTCTCCTTCTTTGCAGGATTAGGGAACTTTCTCTTTGTGGCAAAGAAAATAAGGAGTGAAAGTACCATGGCAGCTGCAGATGCTATGAATGAATAGTGAACACCTGTATTAAATACATTGAGGTAAGTCTCGGCAAATTCTGCACCGGCAGGAAGAGCCTGTGCGCCAGTCTGAACCTGTTCTGCAAGTTGAGTGAGGTTGTTCATCTCATCGCCGCTCATAGAGGATGAGTCTGCAAGGTACTGATGACAGAGTTTAGGAAGGCTTGAGTTGTAAACCAGACTGTTTGCTTTGAGCCACCAGCTTCTCAGAAGAGGTGCTACGAACGGAGCTATTACACCACCGATATTGATGAACACGTAAAAAATCTGGAAACCTGCATCTCTCTTGCTCTTTCTGATTTCGTGCTCTTCCTTGCTTATAGCTGCACCTTCTGCTTCATAGTTGTCGTACATCTGTCCAACGATTGCCTGGAGATTGCCTTTGAAAAGACCGTTTCCTATAGCAATCAAAAGCAGAGCAAGGCAGGTAAATACCAGAATGCCTGAAAATTTGCCAGTGGTTGCAGTGAAAGATTCGCCGAACACAGGAACAGATAGCATACCATAACCTACAGCCATTACTAAAAGGCCGGTTATAATTGTACCCTTGTAGTTACGGAGCTTGTCTGCAACGAGTCCTCCAGGAAGTGCAAGAACATAAATTGAGAAGTAGAATACGGCATAAATCCATCCGGCAGCTTTGTCTGAGATTCCGAATTTAGATGCCAGAAAGAGTAGGAGTACGGCATTCATAATGTAGTAGCCGAATCTTTCTCCCATGTTGCTTAACGCAGCAGCAATCAACCCCTTAGGATGCTCTTTCTTTGCCTTTACAAGGTAGAAAATCAAGAATGGTACTACAATGATGAGTATCGCAATCAAGATTACCAGAGGAGCATTGGTTTCCCAAAGTTTTAACATGTTAAATAATCTTTTTATTGTGGACTTTCATTATCAATCTAAGACAAACTTTCCTGAAGTCCGTTGAGGAAATTATGTCTTTCAAAACCCAAATATATTAAAATATTGCCGAATTTGCGTTATCTTTGTTGTAAGTCATGAATAAGTTTTTAGCAGGAATTGTCTATTGTTTGCTTTATGTAGTAAGCCTTCTTCCTTTGGGAGTGCATTATTTCTTTTCTAACATTCTTGCATTTATCTTAAAGAATATAGTGCGATATAGATATTCGGTTATAACCATAAATATATCGCGGAGCTTTCCGGAAATGAAATACGGAGAGGTAAAGAAGCTTGCAGCAGACTACTATCGCTATATGTGCGATATTTTAGTTGAGAGTATCTGGGATTTATCACACTCTGCAGAGGCGGTTAGAAAGCGAGTGCAGGTTTCGGGAGTGGAGGTAGTAGATGAACTTCAGAAAAAGTACGGACACGTTCTTGTTGTAATGGGGCATTGCGGAAATTGGGAATTGGTAAGCGGCATGATAATCAGAGAAGAAGAACGTTCAGAAGATAGTTTTGCATCTCATCCGGTGTATATAGTTTATAAGGCGGCAGAGAACAAATTTTCGGATATTATTTTCCGTAAGCTTCGTATGCATGAATACCATAAATTTAAATCTAAGGGAGAGGTGGTGGAAAGCAAACAGGTATTGCGTCATGCTCTGAAGAATAAAGATACAAAAGCAGTGTATGTTATGATTGCCGATCAGAATCCGATAGGTAAACATTGTCCGATTGTAGATTTTCTGAATCAAAAAACTTATATGTTGCAAGGGCCGGAATTTCTTGCAGAAAAACTACAGAAGCCTGCGGTATATCTTAGAATGGATAGATTATCGAGAGGTAAATATAAGATTGATTTCCAGATAATAACAGAGCCTTATGTAAATTCCGAAGAGCATTATATAACAAAAGAATTTGCACGGTTATTGGAAGAAGATATAAGGCGTAATAAGGTAAATTGGCTGTGGAGTCATAAAAGATGGAAAAGAAATATAATGCCAAATGAATGACATCTTTATAAAAATATTTATATTTGCAACAACAACGAATACTCTTACCAACAGCATAATTAGAGAAAAATGCGTATCGTAAAAAGAATATCAGTGCTTGTTGCAGTATTTTGTGTGATTTCTGCAACATCCTCATTCTCACAGATAATAAAGGGTGCCGATGCAGCCCCTCAAGGTGCACTAATCTACTCTTTTCCTCAAACATCAATTAGGGTTTCTGTAAAAGTTGCAGTGTCTAATTTCACCGCCGGACCATACGCAAGCTATGCAGAAAAATTCTTGGGAATTAGTGCAGAACGCTCTTCTAAAAAATATAGTTCAATTCAAGAAGCAGAGATAACTCCTTTGATTGAGGCAGATCCGTCTTTGAGTGTTGCTCTTAATATCGGCTCATCTAAAAATGCCTCAGCAAATTTTTTGAATTTCTGCTCTCAGGGGTTGATAATTGCACCTGGTTATTTTTCTGCCGACAGTGCCCCAATGCGTTTCCCTTCTCTTGTGCAACCTCAGTTTAATGAAGCTGTTGCAAACCTTTCTACAAAAACCACACAATTGTATAAGACTGTTACCGGAGAGAATGGAGAAGTGGAAAAGATAGCAGTTCCGCAAACTCAAACAGTAGCAAAGAGTGTTGAGAAGAAAGCGGAAGAAACAGCTGAAATTATTTTCAAACTTCGGCAAAAGAAAGTAGATGTTCTTACAGGCGAAACAGATGCTAATTATAGTGGAGAAGCTCTTGGAAGTGCTGTTGAACACATGAACAGATTAGAGCAGGAATATCTATCTTTATTTTTAGGAAAAACCACAACAGTATATCAGCAGGCCAGTTTTGAAGTATTGCCTTCTCAGAAGAACCAGAAACAAAATTATGTAGTGTTCCGTATATCTGATTCTCAGGGTATTCTGCCGCCAGATAATATGTCTGGGAGGCCTGTATATATAGAACTTTCTGTTACGGAAGGTAAAATAGCGCCGGAAGTTTCTGCAGAAGCCATAGCCGCTTCAAAAGGCAAGGTTGCATATAGGATACCTCTTGTTGTAACTGCTCGCTTGTTGGATGGACAAACAGTTATAGGGCAGACAAGAATTCCTGTGTATCAGTTTGGTAAGTTGCACTATTTCCCTCTCGAACTTGCAACCGGAAAATAAAAGAAATGATTAAACACAGATACTAAATGAAAACTATCGATCAGTTACAACCAAAAGAAGTTTGGACAATCTTCAACGAACTAACAAAAATTCCTCGTCCTTCCAAAAAGGAGCACAAGGCTGTAGATTTTGCTTTTAACTTCGGCAAAAAGTTAGGATTAGAAACTTTTAAAGATGAGGTAGGGAATGTTATTATCCGTAAGCCTGCTACCAAGGGCATGGAGAAAAAGGCCGGGATTATCCTCGAATCTCACCTCGACATGGTGCCACAAAAGACTCCAGATTCAAAGCACAACTTTGAAACAGATCCGATAAAGACAAGAATTGTAGGCGATCTTGTTTATGCAACCGATACTACTTTAGGAGCAGATAACGGTTTGGGAGTTGCAATGGCAATGGCTGTTCTTCAATCGAAGACTATGCAGCATGGTCCTATTGAAGCTTTATTTACTGTGGACGAAGAAACCGGAATGACGGGTGCAAGAGCCCTAAAACCAGGCAAGTTGAAGGGAGAGATACTTATCAATCTCGATTCAGAAACAGAAGGTATCCTTTATGTTGGTTGTGCAGGTGGCTTAGACGGCGAAGCAGTTTTCAACTACACTACGGAAAAAGTTCCTGCAGGCTATGTATTCAAGAAAGTTGCAGTGGGTGGTTTGATTGGCGGACATTCAGGAATGGACATAGTTCTTTACAGAGCAAATGCTAATAAAGTGCTTTCCAGAATGTTATTGCCTATGATGAGAGACTTTAACGTACGTCTTGTGCGCATATCGGGAGGCAGTATTAGAAATGCAATACCGAGAGATGCTCACGCGGTAATAGCAGTGCCTAAGAAATTTGAAAGAAAGGTTTCTATGCTTATATCTCAGGTGCGTAAAGATGTAACGGAAAAGTATAAGTACACAGATAAAGACCTTAAAATAACAGTATCTCCTGTTAAAGAAAAGTCTCCGGCTATTGAGAAATCTGTGGCACTTAACGTTGTAAGAGCAATTTATTCAATTCCTAACGGAGTAGCAAGAATGAGCGATACGGTGGCTGGTTTTGTAGAGACTTCTAATAACATGGCTATTGTAGAGCAGGGGCCTAAGACCATCAAGATTCATTCTCTTATGAGAAGTTCTGCAGATGCAGCAAAATATGACCTCGCCGAGAACATGCGTGCTGTTGTGGAACTTGCTGGAGGTAAATGTACTTTTAGTGGTGGATATTCTGGTTGGCAGTTGGATATGAACTCTCCTATTCTAAAGGTTGCTAAGGATATTTACAAGAAACTTTATAAAAAGGAACCTGAGGTAACGGGAATTCATGCCGGCTTGGAGTGTGGTATATTGGGAGCTATCTATCCTCACTGGGATATGATATCGTTCGGTCCTACTATCTACTCTCCTCACTCTCCAGATGAAAGAGTTGAAATAGAAAGTGTAGGGAAGTGCTGGAAGTATCTTGTGGAGCTTTTGAAGAATGCTCCGGTATCAAAAAAACGCGGTTAGACTCTTTATTAACTAACAAAGCAATTTATAATTATGGTAACAAAAGCAAAGAAGGCTGTTGCTAAAAAGCCAGCTGCAAAAAAAGCTCCTGCAAAGAAAGCTCCTGCAAAAAAGGTAGTTGCAAAGAAGACAACTGAAGCTAAAAAAGTTGTAGCAAAGAAATCTGCTGCCGTAAAGAAGGCTGCCGATGTTAAAAAAGTTGTAGCAAAGAAAGCTGCTGATGCAAAGAAGGCTATTGTAAAGAAAGCTACTGCTGCAAAGAAGGCCGTAGCTAAGAAAGTAACCAGCATTAAGAAGGCTGTAGCTAAGAAGGTTGCTGCAAAGAAGCCTGCTGTAAAGAAGGCGGTTGCAAAGAAACCAGCAGTAAAGAAAGCTGTTGCAAAGAAGCCTGCTGCAAAGAAGCCAGCAGCAAAGAAACCAGCTGTAAAGAAGGCAGTAGCAAAGAAGAAATAATACGCTTCTATTGTTAGCAAGTAAAAGGAGGGGGGGAGGTCTTGTCTCCCCTCTTTTTTAATTTTTACAAGAATTGAGTTTGATAAAAAATACCCTTGAATTATGAGTAAAATTTTTTACGCCGGAGACTTTCCGTATATAAGTTTTACAATAATGGTGCTTATTGCGCTTGTTTTGATTTTTGCCGCGTTCAAGGCTCCAAAAAGAGTAAAGACAATAGGACTTATAGCTCTTGCATATCCTGTAACGCTGGTATTGTATCATCTTTACGAGCTTTGTATATTATATGAGATGTCGGGGAGCACAGATGTGGTCTCTATTACGGTTTTGGCAGGAGGAATCAAGACTCTTCTGTTTATTATGTTTTGTGGTTTTGTTGTCTATCTGGCATCATTGCTAATTTCTCTTGTTTTGAATACGGATAAAAAGTGATTTAATTTGAGAAAAATAGAAGAGACCGACTAAAAGTATTGGTCGGTCTCTTGTTATTAGAACTAATTCCCTGAGAAGGGATTAAAGCTTATTCAGTTCCTTCTTTCTTTTCAGTAACCTTTCCGGCTTCGTCTGTTACAACAACCTTAATTGTGGCCTCAACGTTTCTGTAAAGATCTATAATAGCCTCGTAGGTGCCAATTTCTGAAATTTTATCAGCGTCTTTGAGTTCTATCTTACGGCGGTCTATTTCATATCCCTGAGCAGCTAAAGCCTCTGCAACCTGAATGTTGTTTACTGAACCGTAAATCTTTCCGCTCTGGCTAACCTTGGTAGGTATAGTTACAGATACGCTGTTGAGCTTTTCTGCAAGAGCTTTAGCATCTGCTACAAGCTTCTCTTCCTTGTGCGCTCTCTGCTTCATAGTTTCTGCCAATTGTTTTTTAGCAGACTCTGTAGCAAGAATAGCAAGCCCCTGAGGAAATAGGAAATTGTTGGCATATCCGTCTTTAACGGTAACTATATCGTTTTTGTGGCCAAGGTGGCGTACATCTTCTTTTAATATAACTTCCATAATCTTCCTCCTTATTTCAAAAGATCAGTAACGTAAGGGAGCAAAGCCAAATGGCGTGCGCGTTTAACAGCCTGTGCCACTTTTTTCTGGAATTTAAGAGAAGTACCGGTAAGACGGCGAGGTAGAATTTTTCCTTGTTCGTTGAGGAACTTCTTTAAAAACTCTGCATCCTTATAATCTACATACTTAATACCAGCCTTCTTAAAGCGGCAGTATTTTTTCTTCTTTACCTCTACGGTAACAGGGTTCAGATAACGGATATCTGCATTTTCATCATTTCTTTGAGCCATAATTCATCCTCCTGTTATTCGATTGTTTCTTTCTTTTCTGCCGAACCAGCCTTCTTTGCGGCCCAGTTAGCTCTTCTTTTCTCAGCATATGCTACAGCATCCTTGTCTAAGGCAAAAGTGAGAAAACGAATAATTCTCTCATCTCTGCGATACTGAGTTTCAAGTTTGTCTATAAAAGTAGGTTCTGCCTGGAATTCAACCAAATGGTAGAATCCGGAGGTCTTCTTCTGGATAGGGTAGGCAAGTTTCTTCAGCCCCCAATCTTCTTCACTGACAACTGTGCCGCCGTTCTCCTTTATAAGGGAGATGTATTTGGCCGCCGTTTCCTTCATCTGAGTTTCAGACAAAACGGGAGTTGCAATGAAAACGGTCTCGTAATTTTTTAACATCTCTATTAAGTATTTGTTTGTAAATGGGCTGCAAAGTTAGTAAAATCTTGGTAACATCCAAATGCAGACATAAACTAAAATTATTTCACAAGTTTTTTATAAATTTGTTGCTCGGCTTTGAGGATTGGATTTGCTGTGATATAGTTATGAAATTATTTTAATAACAATATGAAGAGATTATATTTTTTATTTATGTGCATTATGCTGGTATCGGCTATGAGCTTTGGCCAGCAGCAACAGATTCCAATGATGCCTTTAGATCCGGCAGTAAGGGTAGGGCAGTTGGAAAATGGTTTAACCTACTTTATAAGACATAATGCAAACCCTGAAAACAGGGCTGAGTTTTACATAGCAACCAATGTAGGTGCTATAAATGAAACTCCTGCCCAGAGAGGTTTGGCGCACTTTTTAGAGCACATGTGCTTCAATGGAAATAAAGACTTTCCAGGAAACACTATGCTTAGCTATTTAGAAAAGAACGGTCTTATCTTTGGAGCTAATATCAATGCCATGACAGGCGTGGAAAGCACCGTATATACTTTGAGCACCATTCCTACAGACAAGAAGTTCCTGATAGATACGGCTCTTGTAATTCTTCAGAACGATGCGGCTTTTGTAACAAACGATTTTGATGAAATTGAGAAGGAAAGAGGAGTTATAATAGAGGAGTGGAGAAGCGGTAACACGGCACAGCGCAGACAACAGGAGGCTTTATTTAAGGTCTTATTCAAGGGCACTAAATATGCAGACTGCAATGTTATCGGCGATGAGGAATGTTTGCTTTCTTTTGAGCCACAGGAATTGGTGAACTTCTACAAGACATGGTATTATCCTGGCAACCAGGCTATAATTGTAGTAGGCGATGTAGATCTTGATTATGTAGAGGGTAAAATCAAAGAACTGTTCAGCATTATTCCAAAGAAGGAAAATGCTCCGGTAAAAGAAGTTATCAATATTCCTGATAATGAAGAACCTCTTGCTCTGGTATATACCGATCCAGAGCTTACTTCTTCCTCTTTTATGTATATCAATAAGCAGCAGGCAATGCCTAAGCAGATGAAGAATACCCAGATGTATTTTATGTTGGAGAATCTGAAGAGGGTTATTAGCAGCATAATAAACGAGAGATTGTCTGATGCAAGTAAAAAACCAGATGCTCCTTTTGTTTCTGCAAGTTTTGCAATGCAGAATTTGGTTGAAACTATGGATGCCCTATATGTGGCTGCAATGCCTAAAGATGGAAAACTGAAGGAGTCTATGGAGGCTGTTATTGGCATAGTACGTCAGGCTCAACAGTTTGGTTTTACGGCAGATGAATTTGAGAGAGCCAAGTCTAATATTCTGCGCTCTTATCAAGCGCAAGAAGATAGAGCTGCTACCAGAACAAATAATCAGCTCGCTATGAGCTATGTAGAGTATTTCCTTGATAATGAGCCATATTGCGAGCCTAAATTTGAGAATGAACTGGCTACTCAGATTTTCTCTTCAATTACAGTAGATGTTATAAATCAGATGTTATCAAATCAGGGGCTTATAGAGAAAAACAATCATGTAGTCATGTACACGGCCCCTAAGAAAAATGAGTCATCTGCTCCTACAGAAGCTCAATTGATAGAATGGCTGGAAGGAAGCTTTGCTACAGAACTTCAAGCTCCTAAGGGAGAGGAAGTTGCTAAGGAATTTATAGATCCATCTTCAATAAAGAGCGGCAACGTTAAGAAAGAGGAAAAGGGTTATCTTGGAAGTACTGTTTGGACTCTGAGCAATGGTGTACAGGTTTATCTGTACCCTACGGATGTTCGCAAAGACAGGGTGTCTTTCAGCCTGATGCAGGATGGTGGTCTTTCTATTCTTCCACAAGAGTTGCTTCCAAGCTTCGAAGACAATGTACAGTATTTCTATGCATCCAATGCAGGAGTAGGTCAATTCCCTGCAAATATGGTTCGTAAAATGCTGGCCGGCAAGAGTGTTTCTGCAGGCAACTTTATAAACAATGAGCATAGTGGCGTAAACGCTTCTTCTTCATCTAAAGATATGGAAGCAGCTCTCCAGCTTACATACTTGTACTTTACTCAACCAAGATGCGATGATACTGAGTTTGAAACTACCAGAACATCTATGGCACAGGTAGCAGAAAACATAGAAAGCAATCCTTCTTATCAGTATTCAAAACTACTTGCAGGGGCAATGGTGAACAATAGCCCAAGACTTGTAATGTTTGGCAAGGAACTTCTTTCAAAGGTTTCTGCAGCCGATATAAGAAAGGGTAATTCAATGCTCTTCGGCGATGCAACAGGCGCAAAATTGTTTGTGGTGGGAGACTTTGAAATAGATGCCGTAAAGCCTTTGATAGAAAAATATATAGCTTCTCTTCCTGTTAAGAGCAAGAAGGCCCGCACAATAGTAGATCATAAGCTCTATCCGGCAGACGGCACCTTTGAGGTTGCTAAGGCAATAAAGATGGAAAATCCAAATACTTATGCTTCTGTGCTGTACCAGCGTCCACAGACTAAGAATATGGAGAATGGCGTTATTGCCAGAGCTCTTACCTATATAATGAATATGAGGTATATAGCATCTCTAAGAGAAGAAGACGGAGGTACATACAGTCCAAGTGTGAGGGGATATGTTTCTTCTGCTCCTAATGAGAGGAACTATTTCAGCGTATCATTTGAAACATCTAAAGAAAAGGCTCCTGTATTGTTGGATAAAGTTTACGCAGGAATAGACTTGCTTGCAGCAGAAGGCCCTACAGACGAGGAAATGGGTAAAACTATAGAGATGTTGAAAAAGAATATTCCTGAATCCAAGAAAAACCCTGCTTACTGGAGCAATCTGTTAGAGAGTTACTATTTATATGGTTACGATCTGGAACTGACAGATGCTAAAATTGACGAATTTGTTACAAAGTCAAACATCCAGAAAGCGGCAAAAGAAATTCTCTCTGCTGGTAACAGGCTGACAGTTAGGTTAGATCCGGAATAAGCCAATGCTTTGTATTAAATAAAAAATAAGATTTTTTTGCAAGTAGATAAAAAAAACATATATTTGCAGCGAATATCGCCCTATCGTAAGGTAGGCGTAGCGAGAATAAATTTAAACTATTTACAAACATAAATTTTTTTAAAAAT
>DFIA01000056.1 GCA_002372015.1 Bacteroidales bacterium UBA3709
ATTTGCCATGGCGAGAAAAGTTGCGAGAAAAGTGGCGTAGAACGAACCTTTGCCGTAGCACCAAAAGAGCAGGCAATGGAAACTATCAGGCAAAAGAATGAGGAGTATAAAACAATAATATCTTCCTTTACTCAGGTAAAGAGTATGAAGGGGGTAAAGAAAGAGATTATAAACGAGGGTACTTTGTACTTTGCCCGTAGTACAGACCAGCTTATAATGCAATACACTAAGCCAAAAGGAAATCAGTTGCTTATAACTGCAGACAAGTTGATAGTGATAAACGGAGCTTCCAGAAATGTATTCAATACCAAGTCAGATTCAAATATGAAGGCCATGAAGTGGACGCTTATCTACTGTATAAGCGGGCAGATAGAGAAAGCTGCACAGGCGGTAGGGGCAACCATTACTCTTAAACCATCTGACAAATACTACATATTTGAGCTTTCTGTTGGCAAACAGGCTAAGGGAGGTTGGTCTGCATTAGAAGTTTCTTACAGTAAAGAAGATATGTCTTTATGCCAGATGAAAATGATAGAAAAAAACGGCAATACAACAACATACAATACCCCAGACAAAGAGTTTAATACTCCTCTTCCAGAAGGTATTTTCAACAACTGATGCCTAAGGTTCCTCAATGTGGGTGAGCGCGAGAAATAAAATAAACGCTAAATAACTGCAGTAGAGAGGCGTTGATGGACAGTTTATTGCAGGAAAACTGATGGAAATAGCTGACTAAGTGGCAGAAAGAGGTTATCGGGTAAGTGCTAAATAATAACAGAATAGAGGCATAGAGTAATAGTAGTGAGCAGTAGTTATAACAGCTGCTGAAAAATAGCCGAAGAATTATCGGAGAGAAAGGTTGGTACAGATGAGAGGAATTGGTATATACATTATGGGTAAACGGTTAGCACTGGTTGCTTTTATGAGCTTTGCAGTGCTATTTGTTTCTTCTTTTTCTTATGCCCAAACAACAAAGGTAAAAGGCAGGGTTACAGATATAGACACAGGTGAGGGGATTCCATTTGTGAGCGTGTTCTTCAAGGGTACAACCATAGGGGTTTCTACAGACATAGATGGTTATTATACTCTGGAAACCAGAAATGTTTCGGTGGAAATACTGCGGGCAGAAATGCTAAGTTATATTCCTGTAGAAAAGCAAATAAAGGCAGGCGCTTTCAACCAGATAGACTTTGAACTTAAAGCAGAGGAGAATATACTGAATCAGATAGTAGTAAAGCCGGATAATCGCTACATAAGGAGGATTTTGCATAACATAGAGAATGCCAAAGAGTATAACAATCCCGAAGAAAGAAACCGTTATCAGTGCCGCCTATATACTAAAATGGAGTTAGACCTTGTAAATGCAGACAGCCAGATAAAGAACAAGTTGCTGCGAAGAAACTTTGGTTTTGTGTTTGATTATATGGATACTTCGGTGGTTTCTGGTAAGCCTTACCTCCCTATAATGATTTCTGAGAGTAACTCCATGTTTTACAAGCAGAAGAGCCCGGCGGCTACAAAAGAAGTTATAGAGGCTAGCCGTATTTCAGGAGTACAAGATGAGGCCACTTTTGCCCAGTTTACCGGTAATATGCATATCCGTACAAATTTTTACGACGACTTTATAAACCTTTTTAACATACAGATACCATCTCCTGTTAGAGGCCCAAATGTTTTCTACGATTATTTTTTGATAGACAGCTTGAATGTAGATGGGAGAAAAACATATCTCATACGCTTTCATCCTGCCAAGCTTGTTTCGTCTCCTACCTTTGACGGAGAAATGAGGATAGATGCAAAAGACTGGGCTGTTAGAGAAATACATGTGAGGCTAAAAAAAGGCTCAAATGTAAACTGGATTAGAGACTTAGTGTTAGATTCTGAATATCAGATAGTAGGCGGCAAGGGTTCGTATAAAGGCAGAGACTCTTTATGGTTTTTTAAGCAAGACCGAATGTATGCCGATTTCTCGGTTACTATGAGAGATTCTTCTAAGCTTATGTCTTTTTTAGGAAGAAGGCAATGCGATTATCTCGATCCTCGGTTTGATGTTCCTATGCCCGATAGCGTGGCTCGGATGATGAGTAACGTAACCATGTCTGCCCATCCGCTTGTAAACGATGAGGCCTATTGGCAGCGTAACCGTCCGTATGCCCTCAGCGAGAAAGAGAGTAATATCTATAAAATGGTAGATTCTATAAAGAATGTGCCAATCTATCGCAATATTTATAACATAGTGAACACTTTTGTAAACGGCCATTATAACCTCAAGTATTTTGGAATTGGACCATATTTCAAACTATTTAGCTTCAATAATTTAGAAGGGGCAAGGTTCCAGTTTGGAGGGCGCACTACAGAAGATTTCAGCAAGAAGATAAGGCTATCTGGGCATATAGCTTACGGAACAAAAGATAAAGCTTTCAAAGGAAAGCTGATGGCGGAGTATATGTTCAGCAATATGCCTACAAGAAAAATTGTGGCGAGCGTTAGCAGAGATATGGTGCAGATGGGAAGAGGTACAGATGCTCTTACAGAAGGCAATATCATGTCCTCTTTGCTAAACAAAGGTAATAGCGAAAGAATCAGTCCGGTAAACGATTATGCCATTTCTTATATTCACGAGTGGAACGAAGGTTTTAACAACAGCATAGGAATAGAGAGCCGCAGAATATACTCAAACAGATATGTGCCTATGTTTACACCAGATA
Source organism: Bacteroidales bacterium UBA3709 (assembly GCA_002372015.1). GTDB lineage: Bacteria > Bacteroidota > Bacteroidia > Bacteroidales > UBA932 > Egerieousia. The sequence continues at coordinate 2,709 of DFIA01000056.1, forward strand.
GCACTCATGTTACAAGCGTGGCTTCTAATCAGTTACACTATACAGCCAGATTTTCGTGGAACGAAACCGTAACCAGAGGAACATTTGAGAAGATATATGTACTTACTCATTATCCGGTAGTAACAATAGACATTGTTGGGGCGGCAAAAGGTATTTCAGACAACGATTATGCTTTTTTGCGAACAGAGGCAATAATAGACTATAGTCTTCCTCTGCCACCATTCGGAACATCTAAATTCCATCTTACCGGCGGCAAGATTATTGGTAAAGTACCTTATCCTTTACTCAAATTGCATGAGGGGAACGGCACATATTTCTTAGACAAGACTGCTTTTGCCTGCATGGATTTCTACGAGTTTGCCTCGGATACATGGAGCACCTTATATTATGAGCATAATTTTAAGGGCTTCTTTTTGGGTAAGATTCCGTTGATGAAGAGGTTGCAGTGGAGAGAAGTGTTTACCCTAAAGGCCGGATACGGAACTCTTTCAAAAATTAACAATGGTATTACAGATGGCAAAATAGGTAATCCTTCAAGCTCTGTACCCGGGGTGGGGATTGGTCAGAAATACGAGGGGATGCAGGCTATTATGCTATTTCCGGAAGGTATGGGTTCGCTCAGAAAACCATATATAGAAATGGGAGTAGGTGTAACCAACATATTTAGAGTATTTAGGATAGATGTTTTTTGGCGAATGACACACAGAAGCAAAGTAATAGATGGAGTAAAAATAAAACAGCGCCACAGAGCCGCCGTAAACTTTGGTTTTGAATGGAGTTTCTGATAAAATGCTTGCAGAATAGAAACTATTTCATATATTTGCAATCCACTCGGGAGATTCGTCTAACGGTTAGGACAAGGGATTCTCATTCCCTAAATAGGAGTTCGATTCTCCTATCTCCTACAAAGATTAAAAAAGAAGGCCAGGGAAAACCTGACCTTCTTTTTTATAAGTTTAGAAAACGTAGGCCAAACGTGCAGTTGCTAATAATATTTGTAAAACAGAGCAATGGATTCCATTCCGCCGAAGAATTGTTTGAGAAGGTAGCTTTCGTTAGGGGAGTGGATAGTATCTCTTTCAAGCCCAAAGCCCATTAGCAGCGGATCTGTGCCGAGTATCTTCTGCATGTCTGCAAGCACAGCAATACTTCCACCTCCACGGCTTGGTACCGGCTCGGTGCCAAACACTTCTGCAATAGCTTTGGAGGCGGCTTTGAATGCATCTGATGTAATAGGTATCAAGAATCCGTTGCCACCTTCTTTTGGCTCTACTTTAACTTTTACATACTTAGGAGCTATTGCCTTAAAGTGCTGAGCAAAAAGTTTGGTTATTGTAGCACTGTCTTGGTTAGGCACAAGCCTCATCGATATTTTTGCGTGTGCAGTTGAAGGGAGTACTGTTTTTGCACCCTCTCCCGTATAACCTCCCCATATTCCGCATACATCCAAGCACGGGCGTATGCCTGTACGCTCCAATGTAGTATATCCTTTTTCTCCTTTTACCTCGTTGATGTCCAAGAATTTTTTGTATTCGTTCAGATTAAAGGGAGCTCTGGCTAATTGCGCCCTGTCTGCTTTACTCAGATTAACAACATCATCGTAAAAGCCTTTTACTTTTACCTTTCCGTTTTTATCTATTAAAGAAGCAATCATATCGCAGAGAACATTTATAGGATTGGCAACAGCTCCTCCATAGTGGCCTGAATGTAGATCTTTGTTAGGCCCGGTAACGGTTACTTCGAGATAGGCGAGCCCTCTCATACCGCAGTTTATAGAAGGCACTTTTTCGCTAATCATTGTTGTATCAGAAACAAGGATTACATCGCTTGCGAGCATCTTTTTATTCTTTTTAACCCAAGCCGGCAGAGAAGGACTGCCTATTTCTTCTTCTCCCTCAAAAATGAATTTTACGTTGTGCTTGAGTTGTTTTGTTTTTACAAGATATTCAAAGGCCTTTAGGTGCATGAAAAGCTGGCCTTTATCGTCGTTGGCACCTCTGCCCCAGATAGCACCATCGTGAATCTCCGGTTCAAACGGATCTGACTTCCATTTTTCTAATGGTTCTGCAGGCTGCACATCGTAGTGTCCATAAACCATAACGGTTTTTGCCTTTGGGTTGATAATCTTTTGGCCGAACACCACGGGATTACCGCTTGTTGGATAAACATCGGCCTGGTCTGCTCCGGCCTTTTTAAGGAGCTCCACCAACTTTTTGGCACATTTGAGCATGTGTGGCTTGTGGTCTTTTTTAGCACTAATTGAAGGTATTCTCATTAGCGAGAACAGCTCTTCAAAGAAACGGTCTTTGTTTTTTTCTATATACTGTTTCATAATAACGGATATTTGCGGTTCTTGTAGCTATAAGTTTATTAAAGTCTCTAAGCAAAATTAAATATAAATTGTTGTTTTTGCAATTGTTGCCCAACAGTAATTTACTACATTTGCCTGTGCAAACTCTGGAACAGTTAAAAGTATGCTGGATTTTATCAACCTACACCTGATAGACATTTTAGACATCCTTTTGGTTGGGCTAATGATTTATCAGATTTACAAGCTCATACGTGGAACAGCTGCTATGAGCATATTCATAGGTATAATCATATTGTACTTTGTGTGGTTAGTGGTAAAAACTCTGCGCATGGATCTTTTGTCTGCCATAATGGGGCAAGTGCTGGGCGTTGGAGTGCTGGCCATAATCATCATATTTCAGCAGGAGATAAGAAGATTTCTGCTGCACCTCGGCAATAATTCTCTGCACCGCAGGGGAGGCTTTCTCGCCCGTAAATTGTTTAAAGGCAATACAAAGAAGGTTCCTCTCACTACCTTGGATGAGCTTACCCAAGCTGTAAGAAAAATGTCGGAAACAAATACCGGTGCCTTAATTGTTATGGTACATCGCTCTTCTCTTAGCAGCATAACGGAAACCGGCGATAGAATAGACGCCATGGTTAATCGCAGACTTATAGAAAACTTGTTTTTTAAGAATTCTCCACTTCACGATGGAGCTCTGGTTATGAGCACTAACAGAATACTTGCCGCAAGATGCACTCTCCCTATTTCTGAAAATCAGAATATTCCTCCACAGTACGGAATGAGACACAGAGCCGCTGTTGGCATAACAGAGCAGACAGATGCTACCGCAATTGTTGTTTCCGAAGAAACAGGAGGTATTTCGTTTGTAAAAGACGGAGAAATAAAGTCTATCAGCTCCATTACAGAGCTTAGATTGGCTATAGAAAACTCTTATTCCGCTGATTAGGCTCTACTTTCTATTTTTCTTGAGTTCCGATTTAAGATACCACTTGCCATCTTTACCTTTCTTGTACTCCCGCCCCTTGCCTATGTACCTTAGGTAGCCTATATATTGTTGTTCGTCCAATACTTTCTTTAAGGCATCCATACTCTTCTGCTGCCATAATTCTCTGCAGTGCCTGTAACTATCCGGCTCCTGCATGCCAGAACGCTGCAAGTCTTCCAAGGCCGCCTTTACTCCAAGATAGTTGGTTCTAAGTATGGAATCTACGTAGAATTCCTGTGAATCGCTGAGGCCTATCTTCTTAACAAGGTCTTTTGTATGTCTTTCTGCCAACTCTTCCATGGTAGGCTCCTTGTCGCCATTTTGAGCAAAGGCAGTTCCAAGTCCTATAAATAAAACCGTAATTAAAACAAATATCCTTTTCATTGCTTGTTTGTCTTTAATTTACACTATCTTTGGTACAACTATCATACCCTATCGGAAAACAAAGTTATAAAATATATGAAAAACAGATTCAGTTTTATTGCAATGATTGCAGCCCTTGTTTCTATAGTATCTGTTGAAACAACTTTGGCTTGCACTAACATCATAGTAACCAAGGGAGCCTCCAAAGACGGGAGCATTATGGTTACTTACGCTGCAGATTCACACACAACCTATGGCGAACTTTATCACCACATTGGTGGCATCTGGCCTAAAGGTACAATGATAAAAGTTTATGAATGGGACTCCGGCCGATACCTCATGGATATTCCTCAGGTAAAGCAAACCTATTCCACAATGGGTAATATGAATGAGTTTCAGTTGATTATAACAGAAACTACATTTGGTGGGCGAGAGTCTTTGATAGATACCACAACGGGCATAGACTATGGCTCTCTTATTTATCTCACCCTCCAAAGAGCCAAAACAGCCAGAGAAGCTATCAAAGTTATTGCAGACATGATGGATACCTACGGCTACTGCTCATCGGGAGAAAGCTTTTCCATAGCAGACAAAAACGAAGTCTGGATTATGGAAATAGTTGGAAAAGGAGTAAAGCTTGGCAAAGACGGCAAGAACCTGAATAAAGGAGCTAACTGGGTAGCTATACGCATTCCAGACGGGTATATTTCCGGGCACGCCAACTGTTCAAGAATTTCTACCTTCCCTCTCAACGACCCGGAAAACTGTCTGTACTCAAAGGATATAATAAAGTTTGCAAAAGAGAACGGATACTATAGCGGCCCTGATAATCAATTTAGTTTCTGCGATGCTTTTGCGCCGGCTTCTTTTGGTACGCTCAGAGGTTGCGAAACCAGAGTATGGAGCTTCTTCAATATTTTAGGAGGTGGGCAAATCGGCGATAAAGATGCCTCTTATTATCTCGATTATGCTGCCGGTAAAAATCCTGCAAACAAAATGCCCCTATACATAAAGCCATCGCGCCCACTAACCGTTAAAGATGTGGCAGATGCCATGAGAGATCACTTTGAAAATACACCTTTCGATTTCAGATTCGACTTAGGCGCAGGCCCATACGAAAACCCGTATAGATGGAGGCCAATGTCTTTTGTTTCAGGTGGAAAAAAATATGAGTTTGAAAGAAGCATAGCCACACAGCAAACAGGCTTTTGGCTACTTGGCCAAGCAAGAAGCTGGCTGCCGGATGTTATTGGAGGTATTATATGGTTTGGGGTAGATGATACAGCAACCAGCTCGCTCACACCAGTTTACTCCAGCGGCTTAGAGGCTCCTATGTGCTTCCGCACAGGCAATGGCAGCATGGTAAGATACTCCGATTCTTCTGCCTTTTGGCTGTTCAACCGAATAGCAAATTTTGCTTATAGCAGATACAAAGATATAGCTCCAGAAGTAAGGGCCGCAATAGACGAACACGAAAACGGAGCCCTGAAGATAATACCTGAGGTAGATGCCAATGCCAACAGAATACTGCAAGAAAGCAACGATGTTCAAAAGGTTAAGGCCTATCTTACAGAATGGTCTAATAAGTTTGCAGACAGAATGTTCCGCAGATTCAAAAAATTAGACGAATACTTGCTGGTTAAATACATAGATGGTAATATCAAGAAGCAAAATCCGGATGGCTCTTTCAAAACCATATATAACCCAGATAATTCTGTAATGCCTAATCAGCCGGGTTATCCACAAAAATGGTTAGATGCCATAGCAAAAGAGATGGAGGCTATACCGTTAGAAGAAAAAACTTTCTAACAGCAGAGTATTACCTACAAGTAAAGCCGCATAGACGAAAACGCTATTGCTACGGCAGAATCTGCTCAATATATTTAGCGAGCCATTCACATGGCTCACATGGAGTATTGTTATGATAGAAACGCAAAGGCCTTGGAAACTACAAAGGCTACTACCCAGGCGAGTACGAGAGTATAACACACTGTAAATATAGCCCATTTCCAACTGCCTGTTTCTGTTTTTATGGCTCCGATTGTAGCTATGCACGGGAAGTATATCAGGGTAAAAACCATAAAGGCAAGGGCTATTGCCGGTGTGAGAATATCGCCCAAAATAAATTGACCGTTTATAGTATAAAGCATATTCATGGTGCTTACCACTATTTCTTTAGCCGCCATTCCGCTGAGTAACGACACACTTTCTTGCCAGTGGAAGCCGATAGGTGAAAGGATAGGGGCAATAAAGTTTCCGATAGCCGCCAAGTAAGAGTGTTCTAATCTTGCAGCCGGGTCTGGATCGCAAGTGGGGAAATAGCTTAGTGCCCAAACTATTAGCGTTCCGATTAGTATAACGGTTGCTATTTTATGCAAATATTGCTTGCCTTTATCCCAGGTATCTCTCAGTAGAGATTTCCAAGTTGGTATTCTATATGGTGGCAGTTCCATTACAAATGGAGTTTCGTCTGAATTGAACAGAAATTTGCTGAAAATCTTTGCCATAAGAGCAGCCAGAAGAATCCCTCCAAAGTATATGCAGAAAATAACCAGACCTGCACTTTTTGGGAAGAAGATACCCGCAAGAAGAATATAGATAGGGAGCCTTGCATTGCAACTTATAAGTGGATTGATGAGAATGGTTATCATTCTGGCGTTGCGGTTTTCTATTGTTCTGGTTGCCATAACTGCCGGCACATTACAGCCAAAGCCCATCATAAGGGGAATGAAACTCCTGCCGTGCAAACCAAACAGGTGCATAATTTTATCCATAATAAAAGCAGCTCTGGCCATATATCCGCTGGCTTCTAAAATGGAAATGAAGAAGAACAATATCAGAATGTTAGGTAGAAACACCAAAACTCCACCTACTCCTGTAATTATTCCATCCACCACCAAATCTTTGAACCATCCGTTATTCATTGCAGAGCCTACTGCCTCACCAAATTTTTCTACACCTAAGTCTATCCAGTCCATAGGATACTGCCCAAGAGTGAAAGTGGCCTGAAAAATCAGATACATTGCAATAAGGAAAATAGGAAAGCCTAACCATCTGTTAGTTACTATATTGTCTATCTTTTCGGTTGAGGTTTTACCTGGTTTTCTCTCTCCTCTGCGATAGGTTTCTCTCAAAGCTCCGTCTATAAACCCGTACTTGGCATCCATAATAGCATTTTCCGGAGTGTTGCGGAGCTCTTTCTCTATGCTTTCTACTTCTTCATCTCTAACTTTTAGGATATGTTGTTTATTGGCAAAACTGTTTAAGACTTGTTCTATTTCGGAGTCGTGCTGGAGTATCCGTATTGCAATGTAACGTGGTGTAAATTCGTCCATTGCATTAGGATTTTTGTATATTTCTTCACGTAATCGGTCAATGCTTTTTTCTAAGACAGGGCCATGGTTGATATGTATGTGCTTTAGAATAGAACTCACATTTTCTCCGCCTACATGTCCAAATATATGTTGGCTTTTTGATTTAGTATTGGTTTTAAGCGGATAACGGCCGTCTGCTCCGGTAGAGTTTACAAAATCGCCTTCTTCGTAGAGGTCTATAACGGCATTGAACAGTTCTGCAATACCTCTGTTTTTAACAGATACGGTAGGCACAACCGGAATACCAAGAAGTCTTTCTAACTCTTTGTAATCCAATATATCTCCCTTACTTTCCAGCTCGTCGTACATATTGAGAGCTATAACCATTCTCAGGTTCATGTCTATCAGCTGTGTTGTAAGGAAGAGGTTTCTTTCTAAGTTAGAGGCATCTACAACATTGATAATTACATCTGGCTTATCTCTTACGATAGTATTTCTTACATATTTTTCTTCCGGGCTATAGGCTGATATTGAGTAGGTTCCCGGCAGATCTATTAAGGTTATCCGATAGCCTTTGTAGTACATTTTGCCTTTTATGGCATCTACTGTAACTCCACTATAGTTACCTACTCTTTGATGACTTCCACTTGCCTTGTTGAACAAACTTGTTTTACCGCAGTTTGGATTGCCTACAAGAGCTACGGTTATTTCTTTGCTTTTTTCTCGTGCCCCTCTGTAGAGAGCATCTTCCTCATCAGAAAGTTTGATGAGCGAATCTCTGAAAGAACAGCCTGCTTCCGAGCATCCGGTGCAAGTAGGAATAAAGTTCCCTTTGCGTGGGTTATGTTCTTTGGCAAGGTGTTCTGCTTCTTCTACGCTAATTACTTCTATTTGAGAAGCTTCTTTTAGTCTTAGCGAAACATGATAGCCCAATATCTGATACTCTACAGGGTCTTGTAGGGGGGCTTTGTGGATTACCTCAACTGTTTTGCCCTGAACAAAGCCCATTTCAAGGATTCGTTTACGGAAGCCTCCGTGCCCCTGAATCTTTACAATAACTCCTTTGTCGCCGGTATTAAGATCGGATAATCTACTCATAGCCGCAAAGGTACACTATTTGTGCATTATGTTATATACCCATTTTTGGGTATTTATAAATTGAGCAATGCAACCGAATCCATTATATTTGCATCTTCTTAAAGGAGATATTTTAAATTTTTAGATAAGACATTAAGATATGATGAAAAAGACTTTTGTTGTAGCCACAATAATAGCCGGAATTTTGAGCACGGTGGCTTGTAATAAAACTAATCATGAGAAATTTCCGTTCTATCAAGAAGTTGCAACATTTGATAACTTAGGTAGCGGAATGTATGCGGCCGATGTATATGGAGATAATCTTTATGGGCAGGGTTACTATTGGTTAGACCCTAATACAGGCTTGGGCTCAAAACCGGTAGGAGATCAATATAATATGGGAGGAACGGCTGTAGGTAATTTTCCGGCGGTAACTCTCACGCCGGAAACAGCTCACGAGTGGTATAAATCTCAACTTGCAGTAGATTTTGAAAACCTCAGAGGATTCCCCGGTTATAACAATACGGAGCATTGCCTGATTTCATTTGGCTGTTCAGATCCAAAGAAGCCGTATATAGCTCCAACTATAAACTTTACAGATACAGATACAACAACAAGAGTTATAGATGGGCTTTTTGTTTGCAACACTTCTTATGCTCTGGCTCAGATGACTACAGATTTTGGTAGCGGGGCCCCTATGAGCGTAGTCAACCGAGGCTATTTTAAGGTTATTTTTACGGGCTTGGATGCAAGCGGCAGAGAAACCGGCCAAGTTGAGGCTTACCTTGCAAATTACAGAGAAGGCAATACCTTTATGCTCAGACAATGGATGCCTGTTCAGCTAACCTCGCTGGGAAGAATCCACGCCCTTAAAATAGACTTGCAAAGTTCCGATACAGGAGCCTCTGGTATGAATACTCCTGCTTATGTGGCTATAGACTGCATAGTTGTGCGCATAGATGAGGGTACTAAGGCAGTACCTAATAAAGATAATATCTGGTAGCATCTTAATAGAGGGCGGGTAGCGTTTTCGTCCGTTCGGTTTTCAGTCAGGCTTTACTCATCTGGCTTATCGGAAAGGGGCGTTGCAACGGTTCTTGTTTATGGAATATAGGCAAGGGTGGCAATGCTTACCCTACAGTTGAACTCAGCGAGCAGAAGGGAGGCGCAGGCATCTAATGTAGCCCCCGTTGTAAGAACATCATCTACAAGCAGAAAGTGAAAGCATTCTGTTGTGTTACGGCTGTTTCTGATGACTTTTGCTTTTAGGGAGGAGGCGCATTTGGCATTTATGCAGAAAGCATTTTTTACATTCTGCCATCTGTCTGCCCTGTCTTTTTGGGTTTGTGTGAGAGTAAAGTTTTTTCTCATGAGCAACTTGTTTTCTACTCTTATATTCTTATTTACAGCCTTTAACCTGTCTGTAATTCCTTTAGCTATGAGTTCAGACTGATTGTATCCTCGTTGTCTTTTTTTTCTCGGATGAAGAGGTACCGGAATAACAAGGTCTATATCCAGACAAAGCAAATGAGAACCTAAAAGTCGTCCTAATCTTATAGCCATGCGTACATTGCCGTGGTATTTAATAGAGTACAGCAGAGACTTATACACTCCGCTGTAGATAATGAGCGGAATAACTCTCTCTATTTTAGTTCTTCCCCAAAATGTGCGGTCTGCAGGAGAACTGGCATTTATCCAGCAATAGGTAAGAGGAAGATCTTCTGTGCAGAACATGCAAATTGAGTTTTCGGAGGCCAGTAGTTCTCTTTTACAGCAGATACATTCTCTTTTAATGAATAGGGCGGCAAGACTTTTTAACCACAAAAGAATATCGGAGAGTATTATCTGCGATGTTTTCATTTGTGCAAGTTTGCGAGAAATGAGTATTTTTGCACGCCAGAAAGTAAAATTGACTTTTTTGCAAGTAAACATTCTGTATGCAGAGATTTGTTGATGCACATACTCACTCTGAATATTCTCCGGATAGCACTACTTCTGTGGAGGAACTCCTTCTAAAGGCGCGAGAAGTTAATGCGTTAGGCGTTGTTTTTACAGACCATTTAGACTTAGACGCCCCCAGAACTCCGGGCAAGTTTGTGTTCTCTATAGCTGATCAGCAGAAGATGATAGAGGAAACAGTCCGGCGCATTTTTCCGAATGGAGAATGTAAGGCCCTTAGAGGCATAGAGATAGGGCTTCAACCATGCAGTATAGAACATAGCAGGGAATTTATAGCGGGTTGTAACTTTGATCAGATAACAGCGTCTGTACATTTTGTAGATGGAGAAGATCCTTATTATGGGAATTACTACGATGGCAAAGATTATCTGCAAGCATACGGCAGGGTGTTGGAGCTTATCTATCAAACGGCAGTGGAGTTCAAAGATTTTGATGTAATAGGCCATTTTGATTATGTGGCGCGCTACTCTCACTACCAAGTAAGGGATTTGAAGTATGCAGATTTTCCAGATCATTTGGATATGTTGCTGAGGTATCTTGCTCGGGAGGGCAAGGCTTTGGAGATAAATACCAAGACATACTCTTTACATACAGACCATGTACAGGAGTTAGATAGGAATATTTTGCTAAGATTTAAGGAATTAGGGGGAGAATTTGTAACCTTGGGCTCAGACGCACATTCGGCGGCTCGGCTTACAGATAATTTCATCAAGTTTGCTGCTGTATGTGCCAATTGCGGTTTTCCAAAACTAACTTATTTTCAGAACCGTAAACCTGTGCTTTACTAAAGATACTACCATGCAAGAAATAGTTTTGCTTGAATCTAAAATCGGTTTTAGCTTTATAAGGGAGAAGATTAAGGGCCGCTGCTCTACGGAGTATGGTGCTCAAAGGGCAGAGAATGAGGCTGTTTCGTCTGATGCTCAGGAAATAACTCGCAGGCTTGCTCTTGTAGAGGAACTGATGGAGATTTCTATTATGGAAAGCAGATTTCCTCAGAGCGGCTTTACTGATTGTACCTCTTTTCTGCCTTTGTTGCTCAGAGACAATACAAGTATTTCCATAGGAAATTTACAGAAGTTGGCTTCTTTTTTAGCTGAATTAAAAACGGTTATAGCTTTTTTAAGCTCTGTTAAAGAGGAAAAATATCCGTTTTTAAGAGCCCTTGCTCAGCCGGTTCAGTACTTTCCTATGGTGGCATCCAGAATAGACAGTATATTGGATAAGAACGGAGCAATAAAATCGTCTGCTTCTGTATTGCTCCAGCAGATATCTTCTGAATTGCGTAATATGCAGGGAGTTGTGAGCCGCAAGATAGAATCGTTGCTAAAGAGAGCAAAAGAAGATAATATTACAGACGAAGATGCAACTGTATCTGTGAGAGATGGCAAGATGCTGATTCCGGTTAATGCTTCAAGCAAGCGCAGTCTGCCGGGAATTGTGCAAGATGAGAGCGCCAGCGGCAAGACATTCTTCATAGAGCCTATTGAGGTGGTGGAGCTGAACAACAGGATAAAGAAGTTGACGTTTGAGCGCCAGCGCGAGATAGCTCGTATTCTTATGGAGTTTACAGACTTTCTAAGGCCGTATATACCAGAGCTTATAGATGGTGCCAAGTTTATAGGAGAGGTAGATTTCATTTGTTCTAAAGCTGAGTGCGCTCATCAGATAAAGGGCGGAAAACCAATACTTTCTCACGATGGCTCACTTAGAATTTACGAAGGAAGGCATCCGCTTTTAGAATCGGCTCTTGTTAGAGAGGGAAAAAAGATAGTGCCAATAGATCTGACACTTACAAGCAGCAAGCACATACTTGTTATTTCCGGACCTAATGCCGGGGGAAAATCTGTTGCTCTGAAAACCGCAGGAATACTTCAGTATATGTTCCAATGGGGTATGCCTGTTTCTTGTAGCCAGAAGAGCGAATTTCCTGTGTTCAACAATATTCTGATAGATATAGGCGACCAGCAAAGCATAGAAAACGATTTGAGTACCTATAGTTCTCATTTGCTGAATATGAAGAATTTGCTCAGAGAAGCCTCGGCAAAAACATTAGTGCTTATAGATGAGTTTGGCAGTGGAACGGAACCTGCCGCTGGCGGTGCTATAGCCCAAACCATACTGGAGGAGCTGGAAGCTCGCGGAACATACGGGGTAATTACAACACATTATACAAATCTTAAAGTATATGCAGAAAATAGCATGGGAGTCATAAACGGAGCCATGTTGTTTGACAGTGTAAACATAGTTCCGCTATATAAACTTGAGATGGGAGTTCCGGGTAATTCATTCGCTTTTGATTTGGCGCGCAAGATGGGCCTTCCTGAAAGTATTGTAAAGAAGGCAGAAGAAAAGGCAGGAGAAGATTTTATAGATCTTGAAAAGCAGTTGCGCAAAATATCTAAAAACAGACGAAAACTTGATGAAAAACTGGCACGTATAAAGCATACAGACAAAACTCTCGAATCTGTTACGGAAGAATATACAAAAGAACTGTCAGACATACGTAAGGCCAAGCGACAGATATTAGAGCAGGCAAAAGAAGAAGCACGCCATATAATTAACGAAGCTAATCGCGAGGTGGAATCTACTATAAAGAAAATTAAAGAAGCGCAGGCAGAGAAAGAAGCTACAAAGCGGGCTCGCCTTGCTCTTAAAGATGTAGGAAAAAAAATAGACAAAAATGTTGGCAACGAGCAAGACAAGAAGATAGAAGATAAGATAAAGGCTTTGCAGCAGCGGCAGGCTCGCCGACAAGAGAGGAGGGCAAAGCGCGTACAAAATCCGCTTGAAACAGCAGAGCTATCGTCTGCCAAGAGCCTTGCTTTAGAAGTGGGTAGCAAGGTTAAGGTTGAGGGTAGCGGATTGATTGGTGAGGTTATTAAAGTAGAGGCCAAGCATCTTACAATTTCTGTTGGCGATATTACCAGCAGAATAAAAAAAGAAGCTGCAACCGTAATATCCAATAAAGAATTTCATTCGCAAGTAGGGGTAAAACCTTCTGCATCGCAGAGAGATTACAGCGTTACTGTAGATAAAGATATTAGCGAGCGCAAACTCTTATTCAAGAACGAAATAGATATACGCGGACAAAGGTTAGAGGAGGCTCTTACAACAGTGTCTAAGTTTTTAGACGATGCTGCCCTTGTGGGGGCTTCTAAGGTGCGTATTCTCCATGGTAAGGGTACCGGAGTTCTCAAGGAAGAAATTCGCAAATGGTTAAAAGTTAATGCGTCTGTTGTTGCATATTACGATGAGGATGTTCGGTTTGGAGGAGCCGGCATTACCGTAATAGAACTGAATTAGCAAAAATATTTGCGTATTTTGTTTACAGCATCTGTAAGTTCCCAGCCAAAGAACTGAATATTCTTTTTTACTTGTTTGCCGTTTCTAACCAACGAGACCTCTTTCTTATAAGGCTTCCGGCCCATGTGTCCATAGGCAGCACAAGGTTCGTAGATAGGGTTTTTAAGCCCAAATTTTTCTATGATTTTGGCAGGGCGCAAATCAAAGATTTTACCTACAGCTTCTGCTATCTGACTGTCGGTAAGTAGTTTGCCGTTCTTTTTTGCCTTTGCGGTGTTAAAAGTATTTACAAAAATGCTCAGCGGCTTGGCCACGCCTATTGCGTAGGAAATTTGGATTTGTACTTGCTCGGCAACTCCGGCACAAACGAGATTCTTTGCTATGTACCTTGCTGCATAGGCAGCACTTCTATCTACCTTGCTCGGATCTTTGCCACTTAGTGCTCCGCCACCATGTGCCCCTCTGCCTCCGTATGTATCTACTATAATTTTTCTACCTGTTAGTCCGGTATCTCCATGTGGCCCGCCTATTACAAATTTTCCGGTAGGATTTACATACAGTTTGTAGTTTTTGCCAAAGAGTTGCTTGATGCTATCGGGCATATCTTTCAACATTCTTGGTATGAGGATGGTCTGAACGTCTTCTTTTATTTTTTTCTGCATTTTTGTATCGGTGTCAAACTCATCGTGCTGGGTAGATAATACAATAGTATGCACTTTGAGCGGCTGCCGGTTTTCTGCATATTCCACTGTAAACTGGCTCTTTGCATCGGGCCTTAGGTAGGGCATCAGTTTTGTGTTCTTGCGAATGTCTGCAAGGGTTGTTAGCAGTTTATGACTAAGCCATATAGGGAGTGGCATAAAATCTTCTGTTTCGCAGCAAGCATAGCCGAACATAATACCCTGATCTCCGGCACCTTGGTCTTCTGCTTTTTTGCGATCAACTCCACGGTGTATATCGTCGCTTTGCTCGTGAATGGTAGAAATTATGCCGCAAGAAGATGCATCAAACTGATATTCTGCTTTTGTGTAACCTATTCTCTTTATAACACGCCTGGCAGTTTCTTGTACGTTTACATACTCATTGCTTCTAACTTCTCCGCCTATAATAACAAGCCCTGTGCTCACAAATGTTTCGCAAGCAACTTTACTGTGCTCATCGCGAGTAAGAAACTCATCTAATATGGCATCTGAGATTTGATCTGCAATTTTATCTGGATGCCCCTCTGAAACCGATTCTGATGTAAATAAGTAAGCCATAAAATTCAACTTTGTTAAAATTTGGAGGAAAATTCGGCTTGCGAGCAACAGAGGCTACAAAAATATAGATTTGAGCGTTTTAGCATTTTTTAGCGTGGTTGCAAGCAGGCAAATCTGTCCACCAATCAATATATGTGGTTGCAAAGGTATGATATTTTCTGTCATAAAAGCAAGAGAAAGGGCGCAAATTCAAATAATAAAATGCAACTTTTGGATAAAAGAGTGTTGACAATTCAGAAATTTTGTGTTTTTGCGCCTTAGAAAGGCACAAAATACAATTTTGGCCGTTCTGCATACAACTGAAGTATAAATTTATCCGCAATGCAAAGTTCCAAATATGTGTCCTTTAAATATAACAGCTTATCTCAAGATGTTGTTCTTGAGTCTATTCCCATGGGATGGTGGTGATAAATATCTAATATTCAGATACTTGGCGTATAGCCCCAACTTCTCTTGATGTGGTAGATAGTTATGGTCATTATGATCTACCTCCTTATCCTGGAGGGCGTGATAATGGAGGGCTGGTCTGGAGCCTATATAGCAGTCGATATAGTGTAGCTTGCGCAGCACGTAGGGATGCTACTGGTGGTACCGTATATGATATCGGAGCAAAAAGTGAGGCTTATGACTCAATTGCGTTAGTCCGTTTAATTCGTAATGTAGATTAGACGCTTTTATGTTATCTGAAGGCTGATTAAGCCTTAACTGATTTTAAAGCCCTGCCGGTACAGCTTGCTGCGAAGTGGCAGGGCTTTCTTATTTAGACGCGCTTACCTTGTTTTTTGTTTCAGGCAAGATTTATCGCAAACATTATTGGGAATTGTCTTTGTGATTTTGTATCTTCGCACGTTGGAAAACAAATAACAAAACCTTATATTCAATTTTTTATGAAAAAAACTATTAAACTCTTTACTTTGCTGGTTATGAGTATGTTTGTAGCTTCGGGCGTATTTGCTCAGGTTACAACCTCTTCTATGAGTGGTAAGGTAAGTGAAAAAGACGGAGCAGGCGTGGCCGGTGCTACTGTTGTTGCAACCCACACTCCTTCCGGCACTAAGTACTACTCTATTACCGATGCAAACGGTAATTACCGGATTCCAAACATGCGTGTTGGTGGTCCTTATGAAGTTACTGTTTCTTTGTTAGGTTATGCAGATGCTAAAACAGATGGCGCATACCTAAAGTTGGGAGAAAACTTTGTGCGTAACATAACCATCAGCGAGCAGGCAATTGCTTTGGATGTAATTACGGTGCGTGCGGGTGTAGTTAATCCTATGTTGAATTCAGACAAGAATGGTGCTTCTACCAATATCAGCACCGCTCAACTCCGTCAGCTTCCTTCAATTAGCAGGGGTATTACAGACTTTACAAAACTAACTCCTCAGGCTAATGGAACTTCTTTTGGCGGAAGAGACAACAGAATGAACACCATTACCATAGACGGTGCTGCATTTAACAACAACTTTGGGTTGAGTACTTCTCAGATTCTTCCTGGTGGACAGGCTCAGCCAATAGCTTTGGATGCAATTGAAGAAATTACAGTAAATCTGGCTCCGTTTGATATTCGTCAGAGCCAGTTTACAGGAGCTTCTATCAATGCTGTTACAAAGAGTGGTACAAACACTTTTTCAGGAAGTGTATATTCTTATTTCAGACCTAAATCATTTACAGGAAATAAAGTAGGTAACAGCACTGTTGCCGGAGCCCGTGAGTCTAAGGCTCAGACCTTTGGACTTACCTTTGGCGGTCCTATAGTAAAGGATAAATTGTTCTTCTTTATCAGCGGTGAATTGGAGAAGACTACAAAGCCTTCCGGTGCTTGGGAACCAAGTACTACCGGAGTAGCCGACAACTCTACCAGAACATCCAGAACAACTGTAGCAGATCTTGAGAAGATGCACAATTATCTGCTTACTACATACGGATATGATGCAGGACCATATCAGAACTTCCGTAATTTTGAAGAAAAGAACCACAAGATTCTTGCAAGAATAGACTGGAATATTAACAGAAGTAATAAGTTCACTCTCCGCTATAACGAGGTAGTGGGAACTTCAGATGTTCTTACAAATGCAACATCTGCCCCAGGAACAAGAGGTTCCGGCCGTATTTCTGCTCAGTCTGTAGCTTTCCAGAATGCATGGTATGGTTTTGAGAATACTGTAAGAAGTATTACCGCTGAACTTAACTCAAACTGGAATAGAGTGTCTAACAACTTCCTTGCTTCTTACACAATGATAGAAGACAAGAGAACATCTGATTCAGACATATTTCCTTTTGTAGATATTTATAAGGGTGGCGACCAATACATGTCTTTTGGTTATGAACTTTTCTCTTACAACAACGATGTAAAGAACAACACTCTCACAATTAAGGATAATGTTTCATTCTCTCTTGGTGCTCACAATATTACAGTTGGTGCTGGTTATGATCAGCTCTTCTTTAAGAACAACTACATGAGAGAAGGTACTTCTTATTACAGATACGATTATAACAATACTGTAGATCCAGCAACTGGTATTTCATACGTAGATGGTATGGAAGCTTTCTATGCTGGCGCAACTCCTACAGCTTTTGCTATTCAGTATGCCTATAAGGCAGGCGAGATGCCGGGTGTTGAACTTTCTTTCGGAATGGCTTCTCTTTATGCTCAGGATGAGTGGAAGGTTTCTGATAACCTGAAACTTACTTATGGTTTGAGAGCTGAGCTTCCAATATATTTGAACAAGTTAGATACAAACCACGAGGTAGATGCCTACAAGTTTAACGAGTGGAACAACAAGTGGAGAGATCACTATGCAGTGGGTGTAAAAGCTGAGAAAAACTATAGTATCCAGAGCGGTAAATGGCCTAAGAGCAAAGTACAGTTCTCTCCAAGACTTGGTTTTAACTGGGATGTTCTTGGCGACAGATCTGTTCAGGTACGTGGAGGTACAGGCTTGTTCTCAGGTTTCCTTCCATTTGTATGGTTTACCAACCAGCCAAATGGTTCTGGTATGATTCAGTCTCCTGAGGTAACAATAACCAACCTTTCTACTTTGGCGGCCAACGGTATTAAGTTTAACCCTGATTTCAGAAATCAGATAGACAACAATCCTACACTTCTGCCTACCACTCCTGGTAAACTTCCTAACAACCCTGCATTGTGCGAGGTTTCAAAGGACTTTAAGATGCCTCAGGTTTGGAGAAGTAACATTGCAGTAGATATAGAGCTTCCTTGGAACATGGTTCTTACTTTGGAAGAAATCTTTACAAAAGATATCAACGCTGTAATGCAGAAGAATATAAATATGGAGTATGCTGCAGGTTATTATGCCGGTGCAGACAGAAGACCTTACTGGACTACTCAGAAGATAAACAGCAATGTAGGTTCTGCTATGCTCCTTACCAATACTCATAAGGGTTTCCAAAACTCTCTTACTGCACAACTGACTAAGAATGCAAGCAGAGGATTCTCAGGTAGTATTGCCTACACTTATACAGTGGCTAAAGACATTACTTCCAACCCTGGTTCAACTGCAGCTTCTGCTTGGAGCTCAAACCCAGCTATCAACTTCTTGAACGATCCTGAACTCAGCTACTCAAACTTTGCTATTCCTCATAGAGTGGTAGGTAATCTTGCTTACAGATTTGAGTGGGCCGGCCATTGCGCTACAACCATATCTCTCCTTTATACAGGAGGTGCACAGGGAAGATGCAACTGGATGTATTCAAACGATATGAACAGAGATGGCTACACAGCAGATCTTATGTACATACCGGCATCTGCTTCTGAGGTTCAGTTTGCCGATTACACATATACATGGAGAGATGGCGGTACTACTTACAATGTAGTGGTGCCTGCTGCTAAAGCTCAGGCTGCTTTCTGGAATTATGTAAACGATACTAAGTACCTTCGCAAGCATAAAGGAGAATATGCAAAGAGATTTGCATACGTAGCTCCTTGGCACAACAGATGGGATTTTAAGATTATGCAGGATATCTTCACTAACTTTGGAACAAACCGTAGATTTACTCTTCAGGCAAGCTTAGACATTGTAAATGTAGGTAACCTTCTTAACAAGAAGTGGGGTGCTTATAAGAGCATGGCTAATCAGAGTTATGATAACCTCCGTCCGCTTACATTTGTGAAAGCCGTTGATGGAGTTCCTACATACAGGCTGAATGCTGCGGCTACAGCTAACGATCCGCAGAGTGTTATAGATAACTTCTTCAGCAGCAACTCTTGGAAGAAGACGGTTTCTACAAGCTCTACTTGGGGAATGATGTTTGGTGTAAGACTCCTCTTCTAATAGCAAGTTGTAGCTAACCGATTGCAAAAATAGGCCGACTTTTTAGCCGGCCTATTTTGTTGTTGAGTGTATAAGTTAAGATATAGTTTCCTTTATCTTTTCTTTATGGGTTAATCGCTCATTACAGTATAGACAATCTTTAGTTTTGGGTAGTTGCTATGCAGCGGACCGTTGAGTTTGGCTATAGAGTAGGAGTCTCTTTGCAGAGAGAATGTGGTAAAAGAATTAGATGAGTAGTAAGAACTGTTTGTGTGTGAACTTATAGCAGAAAACCACATGGCATATTTTTTCCAGTTGGCCTGAATGTCTGCTATATCGTTGTTTACCAAATTCTGTACGGTGCTTGAAATATCTCCCGTAAAACAACTTAAAGACCTGTTTATATTGCCTGCATAGTTGTTGTCTGAATAAACATCGTTTAACGGATTGTATGAGAAGCCCACAGCGTCTTTATTGCGAAAATGAGGGTAAAGGCTTGCCGGAAAATACTTGTTTATAAAATCTACGGTAGAATTATCTGTAACAAATGGCAGGGTGTACGTAGCTTTACAAATAAGAACCTTTTTAGGGTCGAGCCCTTCGCTTGCCAACCAGTTGTTTAAAACGTTTTTTAATTTTATAGGGTCTGTGTATGCTTTAAGGCCTCCCAAACCTTCTACGGTAATATATTCTTTATCTGCAGAACTTTCCTGATATTTAGATTCATAGGTGCTGATATTCAAGATGCTTGTATTGGAGGCAAATGGAATAATGATTGTGGTATCTTTTCTGGCTAACCCGGCCTGCCAGGTTGGCTGAAAACTGAAAGTTAAATAAATGAAAGATTCTGCATTGGAAAAAGCATTCAGCCTGCCGCCATAGGTGCCTTCGGCAGGAGGGTCGCAGGTAAAGAACAGGCCCTTGAATCTGTTCATAAAGTGCGAAGCGGAATCCAATTCAAGATCTGTTGCACTCAAAAGTAATTGCCCGAAACTCTTTTTTAGCCATATCCTAAGCGTATCGCCACCTGTATAAACCACACCGCCGCTATCTATCGGTGTATGTATATAGTCTGTATCTTTGAGTGGCACGTTGTACCTGTGAGTTGAGTCAATAACTTTTGTTGTTCTGTAAACGTGAATATTTTGCGGCAGCCCTTGCTGGCTTTCGTCCATAATATAGCTACCGGATTTACCAATAGTCAGGTATATATTTTTAATTTGTCGGTCTCTGCCAAGATTGGCTTTGCGTACAGAAAAATAGGCATAGTTTGTTGCAAAAGAGCTTGTAGATAAACCAAACTCTGGTGTTCTTATAGCTCCGAGCAGGGCTGTTTCTGTAGAAAGAGCCTGAACACTATCCATCATCCTTGTCTGAAGCGGAAGAGGAAGTTCAACGGTACTTAACTTTAGGGCATACTCATCCGGTATGTTATCTATGCCTAAAGTTTTATCTATGTCTATACAGGATGTGAAAAAAAATGTTGTGAATATTGCTGCTGATAGAACAACCGCACTGAATCTTGAATGCATTACTCTTTCAAAAATTTTCCGTAAAACTTAATGTATTTGCTTGTATATGCAGCTGTATTTCCTTCTGTAATTTCGGTAAAAGCTAAAGTTGGTATTTTTTCTTTGGCGGCATAGTCTGTTATTTCTTTGCTCACGCTTTTGCCGGCTACAATCAAACCATCTGCATATTTAACGGCAAGTTTAGCAAGATTTATGCCAGTAGGGTTATTGAGCAATTCTACATCGGCAGGTTTAACGTTTCCGGCTACAATTTTTTTTGCAAAATCTGAAGAGAATTTTTCTTTACCTATTTCGTCGTAGATAGATACAATAACCTTGCAGTCTGTGAATATAGGGTCTGCCTTAAAAGCCTTTTTGAGGTACATGGGAACAAGATTTGCTATCCAGCCGTTGCAGTGTACAATGGTAGGTTGCCATCTTAGTTTCTTAACAGTTTCCAGAACACCTCTGGCAAAGAGAATAGCCCTTTCATCGTTATCTGTAATGAACTTGTTTTTTTCATCTCGGAAAATGAATTTACGCTTGAAGTAATCTTCATTTTCTATAAAATATACCTGAACTCTTGCTTGCTGAATAGAAGCAACCTTTATGATGAGCGGCCTGTCTATTTCGTTAACCACAATGTTCATTCCAGATAGGCGTATAACCTCGTGGAGCTGATTCCTCCTTTCGTTTATACAGCCATATTTAGGCATAAAGGATCTGATTTCCATTCCGCTTTCCTGAGAAGCTTGTGGCATATATCTGCCAACAATAGATACAGGATTCTCCGGCACGTATGGAGTTATCTCTGAACTGATGTATAAGACTCTGACAGGCGTTTTCATCTGTAAACAGTTTACGCAAAGATAAGAAAATTTTTTAACTATTGCTCCCATTTTTATATCTTTGGCGAATAAAAAGTTGCAGTAAAAAGTTCTGGTGAAGAGCTGCATGACTATAAAGGAAAAGAAATATCTGAGAGGTAGATTTTGGCGTTTCTACATATCCTCCGTAATAAGCATTTCTCTTGTGCTTTTTATAGTGGGTTTGTTTGCTGTTCTTTATTTGAGCGTGAGCAGGGTATCTGCCTATTTCAAAGAAAACGTAAAGATTTCGGTAATACTATCAAGCCAGGTGTCGCCTTCGCAGGCCGAGCAGTTTGTCGTGAATTTAGAGCAAATGCCTCAGGTAGCATCGGCCGAACTTATTTCACAGGAGAGGGGTACGGAAGAAATGAAGGAGTTTTTGGGCGAGGACTTTTTGGATATATTTGAATCTAACCCGATACCGGCATCTGTAAATCTCCAGCTTAAAAATGCCTATTTCCATGCCGACAGCATAGCTCGGCTTAGAGCCGTTCTGTGTGAGGATGTAATGGTTGAAGATGTTATATATCAGGAAGGTATAATATCTACTATAAACGATAACTTAAAAACGGTAGGCCTTATATTCGCCGGCTTTATACTGCTGCTGGCCATTATTTCTATAGTGCTTATAAACAATACGGTTAGGTTAAATATATTTTCTCGTAGATTTTCCATACGTACTATGCAGTTGGTGGGTGCTACAAGAGGAGTTATATGCCGTCCGTTCCTATACAATTCCATATTGCAGGGTGCGGTAAGCGGAGTAATTGCTACATTTGCACTGTTTGGGGCATGGATTTTTGTTTCCAAACAGGTACCGCAACTGGAGTTGCTGGTAAACAAAGAGGCGTTCTTGTATTGTGGGGCGGCTTTGGTGATTTTGGGCATATTGCTCTGTTTTGTATGTACCAGCCTTATAGTTCGTAAAGTAACTTTATTGCCGGTAGATAAGTTGTATGTTTAGAAAAGAAAAATAAATATGGCAAAAAGAATAGAAAATTCAGATCAGACAAAGTTTGCTGTACCTAAGAAAAATCTGTGGGGTATCTTAGCGGGTTTTTTGGTAATGGTGTTGGGATATGCTCTGTTGAGCGGTGGAGCTTCCGAAAGCAGCACAGAGTTTTCTCCTCAGATTTTCAGTTTTCGTAGATTAGTAGTGGCTCCTATTGTAATAATACTTGGAACTGTGGTGGTTACAGTGTTTATAATGTACAGGGGGCGCATAGAATCAAAACAACAATCAGATAATAAATAAAGAAAAGATATGGATTGGTGGCAAGGTTTGTTGCTCGGCTTGGTGCAGGGAATAGCAGAATTTCTTCCTATAAGCAGCAGCGGGCATTTAACAATTATGCAAGAAGTTTTAGGCGTGAGCGGAAAAGGCAATCTTGGCTTTGATATAGCCGTTCATGTAGCAACGGTATTAAGTACGGTGTTGGTATTCTGGAAACCTCTGTTTGGTATAGGCAAGGGCTTGTTTACTAAAGGCATGAACAGAGAAAAAGACTATGTGCTAAAGTTGCTTATTTCTATGATACCTATACTTTTGGTAGGTCTTTTACTAAAAGATTTTGTAGAAAAGATTTTCGATACGGCAAGAGTGGCCCAACGTACGGGCAACGGACTTTTGGTAGTAGGTATATGCTTGGTAGTAACTGCCGTACTGCTTTTGGTCAGCGAAATAATTTCTGCGGTGAGAGATCTCAAACATGGCAAAGATGCTGAGGAAAAGGAACAGAAAATAGCAGACAGGATGGAGGTTTCTGAAAAAATGACACCTGCAGAAAAAAGATCGGTTTATACATATCAAAATGGTATCAGCTATTTGCAGGCATTTATAGTTGGAATAGCACAGAGTTTTGCAGTGTTGCCAGGCCTTTCACGATCGGGGAGCACAATAGCTACCGGTCTGATGTCTAAAGTCAGGCGCACTTCTTTAGCCCAGTTTGTTTTTGTAATGGTTATAGTTCCTATACTTGGAGAGGCTTTGTTGGAACTTATTAAAGGATTCTCTGGTGCCTATATAAGTATGTTCTTTTCTATACCGGTGCTTTGTGGATTTTTAGCAGCTTTTGTATCGGGCCTTTTGGCTTGTGGATTTATGATAAAGTTACTTAAAAAATTCCGTCTGTGGGGTTTTGCTGTATATTGTTTTGTAGCAGGGGTTCTTTGCATAGTTCTCCCATACGCAATAAGGTAAATGAAATTAACCTATTTTATAGCAGATGTTCATCTTGGGCTGGATTATCTGAATCCTGTAGCCAGAGAAAAGAAATTTGCTTCTTTTCTTGAAAACCTGCCTTCTGATACCGGTAGAGTTTATTTGCTTGGCGATATTTTTGACTTTTGGTACGAGTATAAAGATGTGATACCAAGAAAGTTTACTCGAACACTTGGAGCCTTGGCGCATTTGTGCGATAAGGGGGTAGATGTACACTTCTTTTGTGGGAATCACGATGTGTGGACCTATAACTATCTGCAGAAAGAGATAGGTGTTATAGTGCATAATGAACCTGCTGTTGTAGATATAGACGGGCACCATTTTTTTCTTGGGCATGGCGATGCGCTTTTAGATAACAGCCGCTCTTACAGATGTTTGCGCTGGGTATTCCATAACCGTTTTATTCAGCGATGCTTTAGTGCCTTACATCCAAGATGGGCGTTTTTGTTAGGCCATTCGTGGAGCCGCCATAACCGCCTCACAAGATATAATGCAGAAGATGAGGCCTCTATTAAGGCAAATAGGGAGAGGTTGGAAAAAGCTTCTGTTGCTTGGGCGGCAGACTTTATTCAAAAACAGGCGGCATCGGGGCAGCCAATGGTAGAGCACTTTATATTAGGGCATTACCATGTTCCGCTTTCTATAAAAATTGAAGGTGGGGCAGATTTGTCTATCCTCGGCGATTGGCTGTATAACCCAGACTATATAGTATTTGATGGAGTATCTTTAGAGCGAAAATCGCTATTGATAGAACAAGGAGAAGTATAAAGAATCAAATGCTCCTGCGTTATAAATAAGTACCAGATCTTCTACCATTCTGTCTTCTCCAAATTTATCGTAGGGCTTTTTGAGGTCGTTGCCAAATATTTTTGCTATTGTTTGCCAAAATCCGGCAGCTAACCGGCCTCTATAGTCTTTGATTATATAGAAGGAAGTTCTGCCTAATTCTCTGTCTATTAGCTTCATGAGCAGCTTGCCCTGAGAAATGGTAAGCTTTCTTAGCGGAGTTTCAAACTGTTTGAACAGTTTTTTCTGGTACATGGTAAGATAACGGTCTCTTTCACGTGGCCCAAAATTGCTGGTGGCTAAAATGCTGTCTGCCTCGCGAATTATATCTCTGGCTTGCAGGGCATAAGGATATACCTTCTTGAAATTGTAAACCAATCTCCTGTATTGCCGCCACGAACGCCCGCTGCGATTTCCTTTCATTCTGCTAAACTTGAATACCGGACTTAGGTAATCAAGGAATATGGTATCGCCATTAACAATCTGGTAGCGCATTGTTTCTATGCTGGCGGTTTGCCGCATAGGGGCTTGAATAGTGTCTTTAACAGTTTGGGAACGTAACTCATTCAGAGGCAATGTTAGCAGAAACATCGCAAAATATAATATGAGTGGTATGAGTTGCCTATTGTTCACGGCTCAAAAATACTGCAAATCTTGTGCAGAAATATATTTCTGTTTAGTTTTTGCTATCTTTGAAAGGTAATTATAGTGCCGATGAACAGTTT
The DNA here is from genome assembly GCA_002372015.1 of Bacteroidales bacterium UBA3709. Lineage (GTDB taxonomy): Bacteria > Bacteroidota > Bacteroidia > Bacteroidales > UBA932 > Egerieousia. The sequence continues at coordinate 27,669 of DFIA01000056.1, forward strand.
CTTTCATTTTCAGAGTTTTACTCCTTGGGTTCTGTTGGTAGATATGGGTCTTTTGTTTGGGCTTATGCTCATAGGAAAACTCATTAGGGTTAAGGTAAAACTTGTTCAAAAACTATTTATCCCCCCAAGTTTAATTGCCGGTATTTTGGGCTTGGGGCTTGGCCCTAATGGTGCCGGTTGGCTACCATTATCGGGGAATTTAGCTTCTTATTCTGCCGTATTGATAGCTCTTGTATTTGCCACACTTCCATTTTCTTCTGCTAAGACTTCTGTAAAGGATGTTTTTAATAGAGTTGGCCCAATGTGGGTGTATGCTCAGGTGGGTATGCTTCTGCAATGGGGTATTATGGGGCTTGTTGGGCTATATGTTTTCAAAGCTATCTGGCCGGATTTGAACTCTGCTTTTGGGGCAATGCTACCCACGGGTTTTTACGGAGGGCATGGTACGGCAGCAGCCATAGGTAGCGCATATTCCAATCTTTCTGAGGGCTTGCGCTGGGAAGACGCTTTAACCCTGGGTATGACAACCGCTACCGTAGGTGTTGTTATGGCGATAATAGCGGGTCTTGTAATAATCAAATGGGGAGCAAGGCACAAGCATACGGCTTTTATTGCAGATTTCAAAGATTTACCGCAGCAATTGCGCACCGGCTTGATTCCAAAAGACAAGCGGCTTTCTGCAGGGGAGGTTACAACATCGTCTATTTCCATAGAGCATCTTACGTTCCATTTTGCTATTGTGGTTTTTGTGGCGTTTTTGGGTTATGTTCTAAGTGTGGCTGTAAAGAATTGGTGCAGCGGCCTTGAGGCACCTTACAGCGGTCTGGAGCTTCCGGTATTCTCCTGCGCATTTGTTGCAGGGCTTCTCTTGAAAAAGCTTTTTGATGCATTCAAAGTGTCTGACTATATATGCCGCAAAACCATCCAGAGAGAGGGTAGTTTTTTCACCGATTTGCTTGTAACCTGCGGTGTGGCTTCTATAAAAATAGGGGTTGTGGTGGATTACTGGCAGCAGCTTTTGCTGCTGATTCTGGCAGGAGTTGCGGTAGTGTTTGCCATAACGTTTTATTTTGGGCGTAGGCTGAGCCCTTCTTACTGGTTTGAACGCTCTATCTTTGCCTGGGGCTGGTGGACCGGAACAATGGCAATGGGAATTGCTCTTGAAAGGATTGTAGATCCACAGATGAAGAGCAAAACAATGGACGATTACGCCCTTGCATACCTGCCTATAGCACCTGTAGAAATTATACTGATAACCCTTGTGCCCATATCTTTCTCGGCTGGATGGGGTGGGCTTCTGATGTGGATTTGCCTTGGCATTAGCGTTCTTTTGCTTCTGCTTGCCCGCTCAATGAAGTGGTGGCGGAAAGCAAAATGAGTTTCTTGAACATGAGAATGCTTCTGTCTGGCATATATCAGTTTTAAAAATTTGTCGTATGAAGAAAGAAAATATTGTGGATTTTTTGGCAGGAATGCCCCTGTTTGCCTCTTGCGGCAGAGAGTTTCTGGATGAGATGCTGGACAGTGGCTGTTATTGGGTAAAGCATAGAAACAAAGGCGAATATGTAAATCATGCCGGAGAACCTTGCTCTGCGGTAACTGTTCTGCTCAAAGGTTTTGCCAATGCCTGCATGATAGGCGACAACGGTAAAGAGTTGGTTGTAGAATCATTCCAGGCGCCGGATATATTGGCTCCGGCTTTCCTTTTCGGAGAGAATAGAGAATACCCTGTAGATATAGTAGCCAGAACAAAATGCTCTTTCCTTTATATAGATAAAGAGGCGTTTGTGGAGCTTCTTCACAGCAATAAGGCCATTATGCTCAGTTTTATGGCAATTCTGTCTGACAAGTGCCACAATCTCAGCCACAGGGTTAGGATGTTTGCGCTTATGCCTTTGAACGAAAGGGTTATAAATTATCTCAAGGCCAATAAAAAGGCAGCCAGCATACAAGCATTGTCTCGTACGCTGGCTGTTACCAGACCTTCTTTATCCAGACTTATTTCCCAGCTTAAATCAGCGGGGGTGGTTGAAATCACAGAAGAAGGCATTGTTCTTTGTCATAAAAAACATTAACCTATAAAGGCCTTAATGTCTTCCTCTACTGTAGAAATTGTTCCCAGTCCGAATTTTTCTACCAGAACTTTTAGTACGCCTTCTGATACGAATCCAGGAAGAGTGGGCCCTATATGTATGTTCTTTATTCCAAGCCATAAGAGAGCCAGCAATACAGCTACGGCCTTCTGTTCATACCAGGCAATGTTGAAGCAAATAGGCAGGTCGTTTATGTCGTTGGCCCCAAATATTTCTTTCAGCTTCAGTGCCACTACTGCCCAAGAGTATGAGTCGTTGCACTGTCCGGCATCAAGAACTCTTGGGATGCCACCTATATCGCCAAGATTCAGTTTGTTGTATTTATACTTGGCGCAGCCGCTGGTAAGAATTACAGTATCTTTGGGCAATGCCTTTGCAAATTCAGTATAGTAGTTGCGGGCCGGCATTCTTCCATCGCATCCGCTCATAACCACAAACTTGCGGATAGCTCCACTCTTTACGGCCTCCACTATCTTGTCTGCAAGGGCAAATACCTGTGCGTGGGCAAAACCTCCGGTAATCTCTCCTGTTTCTATTTCTGTAGGTGCCTTGCATTTTTTTGCAAGTTCAATCACCTCAGAAAAGTCTTTTTTGCCGTCTTTTCCTTCAGCGATGTGTTTCCATCCAGGATAACCAGTTGAATTGGTGGTAAATACGCGGTCTTTGTAGTTTGCGTTTTCCATTGGAGGAACTATACAGTTAGTGGTGAATATTATAGGGCCATTGAAAGAAGAGAATTCTTCTTTCTGTTTCCACCATGCATTTCCATAGTTTCCAACCAGATGGCTATACTTCTTGAGTTGAGGATAGTAGTGTGCCGGTAGCATCTCGGAATGTGTGTAAACATCTATTCCGGTGCCTTCTGTCTGCTCAAGAAGCTGTCTGAGGTCTGAAAGATCGTGGCCTGAAATGAGAATGCCCGGATTCTTGCCAACTCCTATCTTGACCTTGGTAATCTCAGGATTGCCAAAGGCAATGGTGTTTGCGGTATCCAGAAGCGCCATGGCATCTACTGCAAACTTTCCGGTTTCCATTACTGTGTCCAGAAGTTCTTCTGCTCCGGCATCAGGATTGGCTATAGTGCATAAAGCCTTGCACATAAACGATATAATCTCAGGAGATTTCTTTCGTAGCCTTGCCGCATGCTCGTAATAGGCGGCTATGCCTTTAAGGCCCAGCACTGTAAGCTCTTTCAGAGATCTCTGGTCAGGATTTTCGTTTCTTAATACGCCCTGCCTTTCTGCCTCGGCTTCAAAATCGCTCTCGTCTCCCGTCCAGAGAATCTCGGCAAAGTTTGGAAGAGAAACAAAAGCTGATTTTGCCTTCTCTATCATGGTTTTCTTCAGTTCGATTCCATTCTTTACTTTAAGTCTTAAAGAATCGTTGTCAAAATTGGCATTCGTAATTGTGGAAAACAGCGCATCTACTATAAACTCTTCTGCACTGCATTGACAGGAAGGGCACATATTGCCTGATTTTTCAAGGTAATGGCAAACTGTACCTACGCCCCTTGCCACGCTCAGAAGCAAATCCTGCATTTTAGCTGTCTCAGGAGTCTTGCCGCAGACTCCTCGTAAAGTGCAACCTGTGCCTTTTGCAGTTTCCTGGCACTGGAAGCAAAACATCTTGTTGTCGTTCATAAGATAAATATTAATTAAGTGTATATGAATGTTCCGGTAACAGATCTGCCGATGCGTAAATGACGGCAGACGGGCAAAAGTACTTTTTGCCTGCTTTTTTCAGTGTGATATTTGTTACACTTTTTTCCCCTAATGATATTTTTGCGTTTTTTGGGCAGGTCGTGGCGTTGCGGATGGTACCGAAACTGAATAGTTTTGCAATTTTGTCTGATTTTTTTATACCTTTGCGCGGCAGGAATCGGCGGATGACAAAATTTTAGCTACCCTGCATACAGCTGAAACACAATGCAAAGATCTGAATACATATCTCTTGAAAGCTACAACCATCTCAATGCCTTGGTATTGAGAAAATACGCTATGGGGGGGGGGCTGTAACTATCTAAAAACCAGCAATTTACAAAGTTATCTCCTTGCATTTTCGGGTTTTCTTTGCAGAATTATCTATTCTATTTCTGCTGATTTTATCAGGTTCGTTTGTAGCTTTCCTGCTCTTGTTTTTGCTTTCTTTTGCAGCACATTCCTGAGTTTTTTCTCATCCGTCAGTCAAAGTTTTATCAGTTATCTGTCCAAACTGTATTGCTGTTTTACGCCGCGGTGTTGGAGAGAATTACCATACTCTGGCCTTTTTATAGGCCGTGTGTTTCATGTTGTTTTTCAGAGGGCTTGTGCATTGGCCTTCTGGCGGTACGCTGTGCCCGGCCGTGGGCTTTTTGCATCAAAGCAGTTATTGCGAAATGCAGAAAGCTTGCGGCTGTGCTGCGTGCTTGCAGCTATATACAAAGTAGTAGTTAAAGATAACAGTTGGTGATATAATAACAGTTGTAAGATATGAGGTATAAGATATAAGGTGTAGGGTACAAGGTATAGGGTATAAAGTACAAGATATAAGATAGTTAAAAGCATAAATATTAACAAGTTAAAAATTAGTTTTATATGAACGGTCAACAAACAAATTTTTTCAGCAAGCAAGTATTGCCCATGATGGCGTTGCTTGCCTTATGTGCGTTTGCTGTGCTTACGGGTTGTGCTCGTGAAGACGA
>DFIA01000035.1:0-28532 GCA_002372015.1 Bacteroidales bacterium UBA3709
CCGCCCTCAGTTATTGGACGTGATGCAGCGTTGATGGCATCGGCAAACAGTTGTTTGTTCTCGTGTAATCTCATAAGATATTCCAGTTTTTCTTGTTAGGTAATGCCTGCTCAGAGATGGGCAGTTTATAATAAGTAGTGCCATTAAGACTTTTCTTCAGAGATTTTGTATCAAGGTTGTTCTGTTCCATGATAGCCCCTAAGAGTGCTCTGACGTATGACGTATAGTTCTCCGCCAGTTCAACCAACATTTTTTGTTTCGCTTTGGAAAGAGCACAGATGATATTGCCAAGTTGGACCACTATACTATTAGGACTACTTGCTGGTATTTCCTTGATAAACTTCAAAGCATCAAGAATCCTCAGAAGAGGAATGTTTTCTTCTGTGATAGGGTTGCGTTGCTGCAAGAAAGAGACGACATAATCCCCTCTGGTCAGAGGATTGCGATAGCGATTCGTACCTATCAAAATCGAAGAGGTGATTTGTGTAGTCAGTCCCATTGATGCGAATGCACTGTTTCCTGTGATATAACCGACCAACTTTCCATTCTTTTCCAAGAAATCCTTCATGATTTCTTCTGGAACGGGCTTCAAAGTTCCAAAGATTGTCTTTCGTGGCTTATAGTACTTTCCCTTGGATAGCCTTTGCAGAGTACCTTGATTGGTCTGTCTGTTTAGTGCCTTGACCAATGCTCCTTGATATTGCATGGGCACGTTGAAGTCGCCAATGGTGAGAACAACACCATCGGGAGTATCTGCTATCTTCTTCTTTACTTCATTACTAATTACCATGTCTATAGCTTTTGATGGTGCAAAGTTATAAAAAGTCTTGTTATTAACGCAAAAAACAAGACTAAATCTAATAAGATTAGCGATAATTTAACATTTGAAGTACTGTTTTTGTGTATTTTTGTCCCAAAATTATAATATATTCAGGACAGAATCAGAGGCCAACTACATCTTCTTATTGTAATGAATGCCTTATAGCCAGCAAATCTGAGTTTGGGTGAAATAGCGATACGGAAAGAAATTCTGTGATATTCCGATTTTTAACGAATTTTCTAAACGGTTGTTTTTTGGCTGTAAATAATATACATTTGTATCTGTGTAAATTATTGCTGTAAGCTATACAATTTATAATTTGCATTTTGTATGTGTGCTAATTAAATCGTAATAATTATGTTAGAAGAATCAAATAATCAGCAACAAGCGCAGCTCGAAATGATATCACCAAGCAACAATCTTGTATGGGCTATTCTTACTACAATACTTTGTTGTCTTCCTTTGGGTATTGTATCTATAGTATATGCAGCCAAGGTAGATACTCTATGGTATGCCGGTAATTATGCTGCGGCTAAAGACGCTTCTAAGAAAGCAGGGCGTTGGGCTATGTGGAGTGCAATTGTTTCTCTTATCTTTATTCTCCTTTACGTTTTACTGATTGTGCTATTGGGAGTGGGAACTATTGGAAGAGCTATACTTCAGGAGAGTAACCTACTTTAAGCATGGCTCGTAGCAGTTCAAAAGCATTATGGCTATGGATAGTTCCTGTTGCTGTATTGGCAGCAGGAATTTTTTATTATGTAGCAGATCCTCAGACGAATATACTGATGCCTAAGTGCCCTATAAAAACCTTGACAGGTTATCAATGCGCTTCTTGTGGAGGCCAGAGGGCTTTGCATGCCTTTCTACATGGGAACATAAAAGAAGCTTTCTCTTACAACTGGTTTTTTGTTGTAGCTATTCCTTTTTTTCTGCTTACAGCCTACTCTATAGTTATGATTAAGAGGCCACATCCATCTTCAGTAACAGTGAGATTGTATGCTTTTGCAACTAACAGATACACTCTATACTCCTATGTAGCTATATATTTGATTTGGTGGGTAGTTAGGAATATTATAGGATGTTAAGTCTGGCAGGAATAATCTGGTAGGAATAATCTGGTAGGGTTTTTTATACAGTGCTAGGGGTTACTGGCTTTGGCTCTTTAAGTAGGGGAACTTTATTTATGATATTTTGCTTGTCTTTAATCCAAACAAAATGCAAAATACCAAAGGAGGTCATTTCTTTAGTACCTTTAGTTTGTATGTAACCTATGCTGAACAAGCCGTAACCCATTACTGTTAGGTGTGGATTGAGAGCTGTTTCCAAAAATCCATCGCTAATCTGCCGCATTACTTTTAGGGCATTGGAATCGTTTTCTTTTACCCCTGCTGTTCTTGCAAACTCTTTGTTTATGGCGTTTTTCAGGGCCTCTTTATGAGCTCTGCGACCTGGGCAGCTAATCAATAAGATTGCGATAAGGACTATTGTTGTAATTAGTCTGATTTTCAGCTTATTTGCTCTCATAGAGTACAAATTGTATTCTTTGTTTTTACGCAGGTTTTATATGGCAAATATAGGAAAAGGCCGGGTATATCGGAAAGGTTTTTTACTTATATTTGGACGTTTTTTGCTATTGTATTAAACAGTAAAGAGTGGACATCTATTCATATAAAAGAAGGTTTTTGAGCGTTAGATTTGCGTGTGCCATATTATGTATTACTATGGCATCTTTACGCTGTAACACTATGCGTGCTGCTACGCAAGACGACTCCATATATGTGTTGGTACAGGCCTTTTTCAATCAAAATTCTTTGGAAAAAGCCAATGATGTCTTTTCTTATCTTAAAAGACATGGCATAGCAGACCAAGATTCAGAATTGTCTGTGGCAGATTCCAAAGAATTTATTTGCATGAATGTAACCTATTATGCAGCCGATTATTTATATGAGAAAGGTGAGTATAAGGCTGCTGCCAAATATGCCAGCTTAGCTTTGGAGTATAGCCAAAAAACATCAGATCTGGACTTTAAGGCCGATATTCTCAACCTGCTATCTATTCTTTATGCACGTTTAGGTAACTACGATAAGGCTGGTTACTATGCAGAGCAGTGCTATATCTTAGACCTTGCAAGCGGCGATCATGACAAAATAAGTTCCAGCCTGAATGTATTGGCTGCAGTTTATATGTCGGCTAAGCGTTATGCAGAATCTGAGCAGTATGTATTAAAGGGTATAGAGGAATCTAAGAAGGCACAGAATAAGCAGAGGTTGGGTGTTTTGTTGGGAATGGCCTCGGAGGTTTACACTTCTATGGATAACTGCGAGGTTGCTTTGAAGTATGCCGAAGAAGCTTATAGTATAGAACAGGAACTTGGAAGAAAAACACAGGCTATGGTGCGGCTTTCGCAAAGAGCAGCGGCTCTATTGGGCCTAAAGAGGTTTGCTGAGGCCGAAGCAGAACTGAATAAGACCATTCCCTACTTTCGGGCCAACGGCAATCTTCAATCTTTGGGCATTTCATGTAATAAAATGGGCAAGGCTCTTTGTGCCTTAGGCAGGCCTTCCGAGGCATATAAATATTACAAAGAAGCTTCGGACATCTTTGTCCGCCTCGGCGATCCTTTTAACGAAATGCACGCTCAGAAGGGTTTATATGAGTCTTTAGTGAATGATAATCTTGCTTTGGCGCAAGAACACCACAATCGCTACGATATTCTTAGAGACTCTTTGTATAATCTTGCCATAGCGGAAAGTTTGAGCAGATGCAGTGCTTCTATAGGTAATGAAGACCTTAAATTGGAGAATAAGAAGGCCCTGAGACTTAAAAACATAATATTAGGTTTTAGTATCTTGACTGTAATTACTGTGGCAGGTGTTGTTTGGTATGTAATGCGTAGCCGAATACATAGGCAGAGAATGGCTATGGAATCTACTATACGTATTCTAAGAAACGAATACAACCATTTGCGGAGCAATATAGATATGCAGAGCACCAAGGATTCAGCAGATACAGAGGAGGGGACTACTGAACCTGAGTTCAAGATAAATGCTGCAGACAAGTCTTTTTTAGACAAGTTGGTTGCCTATGTATTGGCCAATATGAATACAGGAAAAATGAGTGTGGAAGAGATTGCTTCTCACATGTGCTTGTCCAGTGGGCAACTTAATAGGCGTATAAAGTCTATTACAGGTATTACAACTCAGAATTATGTGCTCAGACTCAGACTTGAGGAGGCCAAATTGTTATTGCAGGCAGAACCAGACGCTCCTGTTTCGGATATTGCATATCGTCTTGGTTTTGATGATGCCGCATCTTTTTCGCGGGCTTTTAAGAGAGTTTTTGACAGCACTCCAAGCCAGTATAGAACCAAATAAGTGCAGATTGCACGATTTTGACAAGGATATGCAGGATTCTGCACATCCTTTTTTTTATTTCTGCCTTTACTTTGCACCTTGTAAGTTGGGATTAAAGATATATAGAAATATATACTGAACTATGAAAACACAATGGAAGGAGAAGGGCATTAGTCCTTCTCTTTTTTATGCGCTATAACTCACTCCTCTTCTTTTTTATGAAATGTATTACTTTTGTAAGGTAAAACTTTTGCGCAATAAACCACATGCTACTATGAAATATTTGTTTTTACTAATATTCACAGCATTATTTTTTATCAACGATTCTGTGGCTCAGATTCCTCGTAAGGCACCTTCTGAAATGGATCGTAGCGGCTTTGTTGTGCTCACGGAAGCTGTGCCGGATGTTATTGTGGAGGTAAGATATTATTCTACCTATAATTTTGTGGGTACAAGAATAGATGGATATGAAGAGCCTGTATTGTTAATTACAAAGGAGGCAGCCAAGGCTTTACTGGCAGTAAGCAACGATGTAAAAAGCATGGGGTACCGTTTAAAGGTATATGATGCCTACCGTCCGGCTCGTGCTGTAGCGCATTTTGTTCGCTGGGCAAAAGATGCCGATACAACAATGAAGCGGGCTTTTTATCCGAATTTGAACAAGGGATTACTGTTTAAGCAGGATTATATAGCCACAAAGTCTGGCCATAGTAGGGGAAGTACGGTAGATTTAACCCTATTTGATATGAAAACCGGCAAGGAAGTAGATATGGGCGGCTCCTTTGATATGTTAGACCCAAGCTCGCATGGATCTTATGTGGGCAATTTAACCAAGGAGCAAAAAGCCAACCGTAATATATTACGGCAGGCTATGTTGCGCCACGGTTTTAAATCGTTGTATTCAGAGTGGTGGCATTATACGCTTCGTAATGAGCCTTATCCGAATACTTATTTCGATTTTCCTGTAAGATTCCGCTAATTCACAGCAAAAGGCAGTTACTTAGCTATAAGCTAACCGCAAGTTCTGTTATAGTTGCAAACCTATTCGGTAACCGTTATACGGCAAGATTTTGTGTGTGCGGTATATTCCGGTGCATAGGCGCATTGCAAGGTGGCTAATCCTGCCTCGTATTCGCCCGCTCTGCTTACTCTGTAGTTAACTTCAAGAACATAGGTTCCCTTACTAAGTGAATAGAAGAAGAAGTTGGTTGAGGCATCTTTGAATTCTTGATAGAATCCCAACCCAGCGTTATAGCGGTAGCCGGAAAGTTGATTTAAAGGTTCAAAGCAGGCAGCTCTCTGTTCTTTCAGCTGTACAAAATCCATAGAGCGGTCTATTTTAATAACCATTCTTGCAGTAACAATTTCTCCAACCTTAACCTTAGCCCCGTCTTTGAGCGGTTCAAGTGTAAAGGCTAAGGCTTGAGTAGAAGCAGAAGCTGCTTCAGAAACCTTGTTGGTTCTTTTTACAAAGAGCTCTTTGGTTATACTCATTTCTTTACTGCCGTTCTCTTTTACATTTTCCAAGCTTTCGAAGAAAGTTGCATATGCGGCTCCCCAAGCTATGCCTTTATCGTTCTTTTGAACGGTTATATCTTTTGCTCCTATGGTTTGATTATCTGTATAGGCTCTCTTAATGTAGTTTAATCCTGTTATAGGAGTGTTGCCCTCTTCATCTGGCTTTGTTGTATTCAAAGTTCTGGAAGCAAATGAAAGGCTTACGTCTCCCTCACTGGCAAGCCAGTTTTCGCCTCTTGCCAGCAGGGCAAATACTGCATCTGCCGTGAGTACGGAAGTCTGCCACATCTGCGTTTGCTTTTGCTTTAGAAGCCATATTTTCATTTCTTCAACGGTTTGCTTGTCTTTAGCCACTTGGTCAAAGGCCTCTATGGCTGCAACTTGGGCATTCAAATTCAAAGAACCCCAGCGGTAAGGATTTTCGTTAAAGGCAAAGTACATGCCCATCTCTTCTGAGCTTGTCAGATGCTCTTTTATAGATTGCATATACTCGCCTGCAAGTTTATTTTTGCCATGTGCATTAAAAACAATTGCCGATAGTGCCTTTTCCTGCATATCTTGGAACGAAGGTGCTTCTCCAACCTTATTGAGGAACCATTTATACATTGTAAGCCTGTTAGACGGAACCAACTCCATAGGGTTGGAAATATTGTTGGCTTGAGCTTCTAATGATATAAGGTACAGATATTTGAGTATGAAGTACGAAACCCCAACAGTTTTTCTATTGTATTTTTTAATATCATCATACTCTTCTTGAGCCGCATTATGCATATATTTCAGTCCTTTGCTATGCATTTGTGAGCGTTCGGAGTCCATTTTTTCTCCAGTAAGAATCTGTAGCCTTATATCTTGAGTGAGTATGTATTCTGTTATCCAAGGACTGCTTTGCATTCCCTTGAACCAAGTCCAACCGCCATCTGCCATCTGCAATTCTTGTAACTTCTTTATAGCAAGCTCTTTAGTGTTACCTATGCTCATTATGTCGAAGAGCGTGGAAATCATGTTTTTCTGATCTTTTTCACTCTTAGCTTCAAGTACCCAAGGCGATTCTGAGAGCAAAATTGTTTTGAGTTCTTGATTCTTTTGCAAATTGCTCAAAAGGGTTTCTTTGTCTTGCCCGCTCTTTTTCCAACTCTCATATACATTTTTGATTTTAGGCTGAGAATTGGCGATTTGTCTGGCTAATACGTTAGCATAAAGAGCGTTTGACCAACATATAGCGCAATCGTCTTCTGGTGTGGCCATAGAAGGCAGGGCCTGTACTGCATACCACGCCGGATTTCCGGTAAACTCTATTGTAAGGGTTTTCTTTGTAGCAGTGTGTGAATGATGATTGAATAGCTTTTCCAAAGAGAATGTTTTGGTCTGATTGCCTCTTATTGGAAGGGCTACGCTTTCTACTAAACGAACCTTATCTGGCAGTACTGCCAATACATGCTGTTCTCCGTCTGAGAATTGTCCGCCTTCTGCAACTATTCTCACACCTATAACATCGTATGTATCTTCTACAAGAAAACCGAAGCTTACGCTAACTGTTTTTCCGGCTCCTGCAGAAACATTCTTTCTTTGAGTATGGAAGACTTTTTCGGAAGCCAAGTCGAACAACTCAAATCTGACGTTAGCTGTTATATTTTTGTCTGACAGATTTATAAGAGATGATGCTATGCTTGCGTTATCGCCGGTTCTTAAAAAACGAGGCATAAATGGAGCAATCATAAAATCTTTTTTAGCCTCTACCTCGTCTGTGAGGTATCCTGTCATCAAATCTTTTGTATGTGCCATGGAGAAGAAGCTCCATTTAGTAAGGCTCTCCGGCAGAGTAAATTTTATAGATATTCTTCCATTCTTATCTGTTACTAAATTAGAATAGAAGAATGCAGTTTCGTTGAAGTTAGTTCTTATCTGATGCGATGTTGCGCCTTGATTAGCATTTGCCTGCAAATCCTTGTCTGAGGCAGTGCTTTTGTTGGCAGTGCTTTTAGTTGCAACTACATCGTTCACAACCATATAGTCAACAGACTCTTCCGATGCTAAATACTCTTCGTCCATATACGTAGGAGCAATACTTCCTGCTACCGCACCATCCCTGCTTCTCAAAGTCAAATATCTTCTTGGCTCGAGCAGTATAGGAATACTTATAAAGTAGTCGAAATACATACTAGGAACATACGCCTGCTTTACAGGGTTTATGTAGAAAGATGCGCCTCGGTACGGTGTAGGCTGTTCCCAAATAACGCTGGTTAGAGTTCTTGGGAACGAATGATATACTCTGCTTATCTGGTGAGGGTATATGCTATTCAATGAGGCATCATACATCAAGGCAAGTATTTCTGCATCGGCCGGTTTTCCGTCTGCGGTAGTAACGCTCATCTTCCATTCTTCTTTCTGCCCCGGTATCAGTTTGTTTCTGAAGACATTCCATGTTAGTTTGAGGTTGTGCGGTTTGTATGGCTTAGTTATAGTAAAATCTCTGGTAGATAGAACACCATTTCTCAATATTTTGATTTGCATTCGGGCTCCATCGCCATACTCCGGCAGATAAACAAACTTTTCGTGCAGTATTTTATCGGAGATTTTAATAACCTCGCTCCTTACATTTTTGTTGTTTGCATATATGTCCAAAAATATGGTGGCATCTTCATTAGATGTTCCAAAATAGATGTCGTCATTCTCTCTATAACTCCACAGATCTAATTTAGTGGCCAATTTCTTATCTGTGGTTGAGAACAGATATATATCAGAATCGCCATTACAGGTCTTGCCCTTGTCGTCTTTAGCAGAGTACTCTATGCGATATTTACCGGAAGGCAGTATCTTCCATTCAGGCATAGTTACCCGGGTGTTGGATTTTATGGAGCCACTTATAACCTTCTCTTTTTTCTCTCCGTTCTCCAAGCTCCACAACTGGTATGAAACTTTGGTATCTATCGGAGCATGGGAGAGGTTATAAGTGCCAATAGATATGGTAACATCTTTATCTTTGTTTAGCTGATCGCTGCCGGTATAACTTATCAGCATGCTGGTATTGCTTGCAAAAATTCTGGCAGAGGTACTCTGCGTTTCTCCTGCAGCGTTTGTAAAACTTATATCAACGGTAAAGCAGTAATGTAGCCGGTTATACCGCCTTTCCTGTATGTCTGCGCCAAGTTCGTTGTATTGGTCATCTGCAATCAGAGAAACAGGTATTCGTACATAACCATTCTCATCTGCCGTAATATTACCTTCTTCTATGATTTCGTTTGAAATGGAATTCCACATGTTGTTCAAACTGCGGGCAATAACATATTTTACATCGGCATTGCTTACAGGAACTCCGGAAAATGTTTTTGCAAAGGCAGTTACCTCTACGCTATCTCCTATTTTGAATGTGCCCTTAGGATTTTCTGCCTGTGTCTCAAATGTAGGTCTTTTGTATTCTTCTACCCTTATGTCGATAGCAGAATTTCTATACTCCTGACATTCTACTGTATATTGGCCCATCAGCCCAGATGCCGGAATATTCAGAGTAGTGTTAAAGGAACCAAAATCATTGCTTGTAACTTTTTTAGTATCTACAACTTCTCTATTGGTATTACGGAGTATAATGTTTAATATTCTATTCTTCAATACATTAGCGCTATCGCCTTGTTCTGTATAATACAATCCTTTAACATATACAATCTGCCCTGGCCTATATATGGAGCGGTCTGTAATAATATTCAGCCTGTTGTATTTCTGATGACTAAGGTCTTGCTCCGTGCTTCTTATAAAAACAGATTGCTTTGCCGAATACTTATCTTCTCTTAGTTCTACTTTCAACGTAGCGTCGTTTCTCCACTGTGTAAGGTCTATATCAAAGCACACTTTACCATCTTTGTTGCTTACGAGGGAACTAACTTCTTTTGTATCTGAAGAATTCCTTTGTTTTTTTTCTATGAATAAAGTTGCTCCCTCTACCGGATTTCCGCTCTTGCGGTCTAATACAATAGCTTCTAACTTTTGGGGTTCCCAAGATGTGGTTATGACATATAACTTGCTTACCCTGATTATATCCCATTTGAAAATTTCTTCGGAAGCTGCTTCTATCTTGCAGGTGTAGATGCCGTAATCTTTAGGTAAATCTAACTTTACTGTAGAACTTATAGGTTTGTAGTCTGCCGGTCTTTCTACATTAATAATTTGCGTAGAATATTCTTTACATTGCTTTAGGTCTTTATCTGTTAGATTGTAGTATCTATCAGTTTCTATCACTTGCCTTATAGATTCCGGAATTTTATAAAATGTAATTTTTATATTATCTAAATTCTTGTGTGTTACGGAAATATCCAGCTTCTCTCCCGGGTAGGCGAGGCCAGGAATATTAAGTTCTGCCATAGGAGCCAGAATTTGTTTCTTGAACTGTTTTATTTGCGATATTCGGGAGTAGCCGGAATAGTTTTCAATGGCATGATTACATAATTCCAGAGCGCGTGCAGGGCTATCTTGCATTATTGCCGGAATAAATTCAATAAATACTTCTGCACACACCGTATTGTTTTTTACTTGCTCCTCGCTCAGCAAGGCTTCCAAATCTGCTATGTATTTAGATGCAGGCAGCTTACCCTTAGTGCTCTTTATTTTATCTAACGAAGATAAAATGTAGGCTTCTGTATTTCCACTATTTTTGTAGGCAGAAATTTCTATATCCTGAATTTCTGTTATTCTGTTGCGTATAGACTGTTTGTCTATTGCTATATCTTCTGCAACTTTCAAAATCACATAAGCCCTCTTTACCAGAGCGTGTAGCATATTATGCTTATAATATTTGCTTGCAGAACCTTGTGTTACGAAAGGTATGTAGGTGCTGTTATCACAGTTTAATAGTGCCTCTATATCGGCTAAAGAAGCATTTACATTATCTATGATTGTTTTTGTAAACTTAATGCTTCCCCATTGTTTAACATCTGAGGTGTTTTCTGTGCCTTCTATATTGGTACGCCTTGCTAAAGCGTAGGCATTAGACTTGGCATAGTGTGCATAAATGGAGGCAATGCAACTGTGGAGTACCATTTTTGCTACAGGATCTTTTTCTTCTGCCGTCATTTTTTCCAGATCTGCCATATTTGAGTAGGTAGAATCCGGTGTGATACGGGTATTATATTCTGCACGGCAGAAATAGGCTTTAAGCATTTGTCCGCGATTGTTTTCTTTGCGTGCCTTGTCCAGTATTTTGTCGCAGATGCTGATTACGCTTTTAGGCTGGTCTTTAGCCTGTGCCTTTTTTACTTCATTCCAAAGTTTGTTGTATGAGCCATCCTGCCCAAATATATGCTTACAACCAAAGATTCCCATAAGTACAATTATTAGAGAAAGAATTATTGTTTTCATAATTAAGTATGTTTGAGATTAGTCAGGTACTACAAATTTAGGAAAAGATTGTTTTGTGGGCAACAGACCCCTAATATTTGCGATTAGGATTCTTAGGGAACCAGCCTTTGAGAACTCTCTTTCTCTGGTGGAATACCTCTAATATGCCCCAAAAACTTGAAAATGCAGTTACGCCCAATATAGCACTCCAGAATAAACTATTTACATAGCAGGCCCAAAACCCAAATACTATACCGGCCACTAAAAAGGCCCACCAGATTTTTACTCCACAATAGTATTCGCCTTTTATTACCAGCGGATGGTAGATGCCTATTATTAAAAAGGAGATAGCCCCAATTAAAATTCCGTTCCAGTTCATAATGCTCACAATTTTAAATCAAATATAATCAGAATCATTTTTTTGCAGTATGATGATGACATTTTTGTTACCAACTCTACGCTACATTTGAGAAAGCCATGAAAAGTTGATACATTTGCGCTGCGTTAAAACGAACCTATTTTTATGAAAAGAATATTTATCAGCGTGATAAAGGCAGTGTTGCTGTCTATTTCATTTCTTTCCGGCAATTTGTCTTATGCTCAGGATAATAAATATATAATGGAACAGCACGATACAATTGCTCAGTATTCTATAGAGGGGCTTTGGATTGTAGATTCTCCCAAAGAGAGTAGGGTACTTAGAAATCAACCGCTATCTTCTTCCATAGTTCAAAGAAAGGCTCTGGAAGATAATCGTATTTTCTCCATGAAGAACCTCTCGGGTATGATTCCTAATTTGTATATTCCAAATTACGGTACAAAATATACTTCATCAATTTATTTGCGCGGAATAGGCTCCAGAATAAACTCTCCGGCCGTGGGTATTTATGTAGATGGCATTCCGTATTTTGATAAATCGGCCTTTGATTTTGATTATTCTGATGTAGAACGAGTGGAGGTATTGCGCGGCCCGCAAGGCACGCTGTATGGCCGCAATACAATGAGTGGACTTATAAATGTAAAAACTAAAAGTCCTTTTGACTATACTGGAACGGTGCTGATGCTTAGCGGAGCTACACATAAGGACGCTCGTGCCTATCTTACTCATTATCATAGAATCAGTGATAAACTTGCATTCTCAGCCGGAGGCTTTTACAATTATCGGGGAGGCTTTTATACTAATGGGTTTAACGGTAAAAAAATAGACAAAGGCTCTAATACCGGCGGGCGGTGGCATGGAATTTTAAAACCTACAGATAACCTATCGTTAGACCTTAACCTCAGCTATGAATATAGCGATGATGGCGGCTATCCATACGGGGCCTTCGACAAAGTTTCAGGTGTTTATGAAGAGCCGGAGTATAACTATAAGAGCAATTATCGCAGAAACTTGGTGAATGCAGGTTTGATAACTACATATTCTCCTAAAAAAATAGGAATAACCATACATTCTGCAACGGCTTGGCAGTATCTGACAGACGATATGAGAATGGATACCGATTATACCGTAGAAGACAGATACACAATGAATCAAATGCAACGTCAGAATACTATAAGTCAGGAGGTTATAGTAAGAGGCAAATGGGATGAGTTTTGGGGAGGAATGGATTTTTCTACCGGAGTTTCCGGCTTTTATAATTGGAATCGTAATAAAACTCCAATGACATTCGGTGGGGATTTTATATCCTCTTTGCAGGCAACTATGGATGCCGCAATGGCGCATTTACCAATAAAAATAAAACTCACCGACCAACAAATGGATGTGCCCGGATTATTTCATATTCCGAGCAGTGGCGCTGCTATATTTCATCAGAGTGTTTTCAATAATATCTTCAATTTAGAAGGGCTATCAGCTACTCTTGCTGTAAGGTTTGATTATGAGAAGATTAAGATAAAGTATTCTACTTCTTCTCAAATGAATTATCAGCAGACTGTAATGGGGCGTACAACAGAAGGTACATATCATGTAGAATATATTGGCAAGCAGTATCAAGAATCTATGCCGGTGCTTCCGAGAATTGCTCTAAAGTACGATTTTAACAAGCACAACAATATGTATATTCTTGCGGCTAAAGGATATAGAAGTGGAGGTTTCAATATTCAAATGCTTTCGGATTACATGCAGACAGACCTTCAGAAAAATGTTGGAACACTGGAAAACGACGAAACAATAAACGAGGCCCTGAAATACAAGCCGGAGTATGCATGGAATTACGAATCGGGAGGGCATTTCACTTTTTCAGACGCTCGTTTGTCTATGGATATCAGCCTTTATTACATGAAGATAAAGAATCAGCAGGTTTCCAGATTTGTAGAAAGCGGAATGGGGCGTTATACATCAAATGCAGGCAGGAGCCGCAGCTATGGAGGAGAAATGTCTTTAATGTATAATCCGCTATATAACCTAACCGTAATTGCAGATTATGGTTTTACCAATGCCAAGTTTACTAAGAATCTTACTCAGGTATCTGTAAATAAGGGAGGAAGGCGTACTGTAGAAGAGAGAGACTATAGGGGTAAATATGTTCCGTTTGCTCCTAAACACACAGTGCATATTGCCGCTTTATACAATATAAACCTTTCTGGCGCTCATAAACTTGCTCTTGGGGCCGGTTACACAGGAATGGGCAAGATATATTTTACAGAAGCCAACGATGTGGATCAGAACTTTTATGGGCTTGTTAACGGAAGAGTTACATATTCGGTAGGCAGGCATACATCCACAAAGAACGGGTTCTCAAGCATTGAAGTTTCTTTATGGTGCAACAATATCTTAAATAAAGATTACTCTCTGTTTTACTTCGATAGCGGCGATGCTGGTTTTATGCAGAAAGGCAGAGGCTTGCAGGCCGGTATAGATCTTAGAATCAGGTTCTAAGGCCTACTTATACTCCAGACATAGCCGTAGAAGCTAATCTTCATTATTGTTATAGTGGTAGGCGATGCCTAAGCTGTCTGCCGGAGTCTGCTGCCTAATCAGAGAGTCGAGATAGGTATTAATGGCTTTTATGCCATTGCGATGTTTTGTTTTAGGGTATGCATTGGAGCCGTGCGAAGAAATATATCCCTGCTCAAAGTGAATGTATATGTGCCACATATAGCCATCTAATATTTTGAGTATCGGTTTATAAGAATTTGCAAGTTTGTGGAGTTTATACTCTTGTACAACCTGTTTTATTTTGCTAAGTGCTTCTTCCGAAATCTTTATAAGGTGAATATCGTTTTCGTTGTTAGAGGAGTAGGCGAGTTGGACTGTGCCATCTTCGAGTTTGGTTATTTTATAGTATGAGATAGGGTAGGCCGCAGTGCTCTTGTGGGAATATTCATAAGACACCGCATTGCCATAAGGCTTTTCGTTTCTTCCATTCTCTATTGTGATGAGGCGTTGTCTGGAGCAGAAGCCGAGTGCAGAGAGCAATGCACATATAGAAAAAATTATTTTCATATACTTATCGTTTAGTTTTTGTTTCTTATCAGCGTACGCCTCCACCGCGTCCTCCGCCAGAAAATCCACCTCCTCCTGAGAATGAGGAGCGTCCGCCAAATCCGGAAGATGAACTACTCCAGATAGAAGACGAAGAACTGGTATATGTGCTTACAACAGAACTCCTCACAGCCCTGCTTGTGGTATTTGCCAACGAGTGTATAGTGTTGGAGAACAGTAAGGTGTGAGTATCTAAGTTGTTGGCAACTGAGCTCATCTGGAAGTATTCCGGGCATACTTTCTTAAAATCTTCTTTAACCTTGTTTGCTATTCCGAACAGGCTGGCAAAAACAAGATATTCGTTCCACAGGTTTACTTCCACAACTCCACGCTCTTCTATAATGGTAAAATCTTTGAGGAATTGTTTTAAGCACAATAGTTTTCCAAGCTCAATATTCTTTTTCTCCGAACTTTTTTCTTTGAGAATCGTCAGTTTCTTTGCTACTGTGCTATGGCCTTTTATCCACTTGCTCAATTCCTTTTCTTGAAGAACTTTGTCTTTTCCGGCGGCATTGTTGAATATATGGTAGAGGGTATTTTCTATGAAAATATCTTTTTCGCTGCGATGGTCTGTTATGCCTTCTGCATTTAGGTTTTCTTGTTTCTTTGGGCCTATTTTTATTGCCTGTTTGCCGTTATCTAAACTCATTATCAATTCTCCTTTCTGAAATAATCTAAGAATATATCCTCCAATGGCATTAGACATATTCTTAGAGATATTGCCAGAAACGGAATTCAGTGCCTTGGTGGCGGCAAAAAGGCTTCTGTTGAAAGGTATATCTCTACACCATTTCATTCCGGTTTCTTTTAGAACGAGTTGTTTAAGCTTGCGTCTTTTCAGCCAGTGAGTGAGCGGTTGCAGGCTGAGCAGATTAAACACCAGCATCAGAATAACAGGCCAACAGTAATAGAGCAGAACACACAACAGCAGCGTTATTACAGAAAACAAGTAAAACAGTATGTTTTCAACCCTCTTCTGATTTTTAGCAGATGTTATGCCAAAGGCTGTGCATATACTCTCGGCTATTTTATCCGTCCAGAAAGGTTCGGATGTTGTTGTAAAATAAGAGCCCTCCAAGGCTAAATCTACAATATCCTGAAAATCTTCTTGCAGAGTATCTGTTGGATGAATGATGTCTTTCTTTAGGGCTAACATGATAATCATGCTAGATTCTACGGTAAAATCGTTGCAAACTACCTCAAACCTGCCATCTTTAAACTCCGTATATCCTTCAAAACCAAAAGCCCATCCTCTTGCATTGGTGGTATCTATTGGTGTGTCTTCAAATTCTACGCTTAGTTGTATATGCTCTGCCGTAGGATATATTTCCGGGGTAACAAACATGTGGTTAAAACCTTCTGCCTCGTTGTAGGATTTTAGCAGAGAGTTGAGAGTGTATTTAACAGTATATACTTTTTCTTTTTTGTTTAACCCATCCAACTCTCCTAATCCCCAGCATAGCTCGTAGGAATTTGCACCTTTTTCTACTATGCCGCATTTCTTGCTTTTTTCTTTTCTGGAAGCCGATACGGCCCATGGGTTCAGGTTAGAGTATTGAGTGCCGGTTTCGTCTGCCACGCTAAAGTTAGATAGTTCTATGCCACGCAAATTCTGTAATACTATGTAACACTCTGTACCTTCTGAGGTGATATCCATATACCTTTGTTCTGTAACAAGGGCATCTCCTTTGCTATTGACAAGGACATTGATTTTATGCTTCTTGAGCCTTGTCTGCCCTGTTGCCAATATGGGTAGCAAGCAGAGTATAGCTACAAACCATAATCTGCTTACACTGGCGTTAGAGTTATTCTTTGCTACCATTATGTAGTACAGATTTGTGTGGGCCTACTCTGTTGGCTCGCCGCCGGTTTTGTAGCCTATTGGATTGCGCTTAGGGCTCTCGCTATTAACTCCTTCTGCAGGGGCGTTGGAATTGTTTGGGGCAGGATTGTTATCTAAATCTATAGGCGGAAAATCTGTTTTCTGCTTATCTGTCTCAAGATAAGTTCTAAGACCAAAATGCAACATACTGGCTACAAAAGAACTCGGCCACTGCCTAACCATCCGGTTCATTATTGTGGCGCTATCGTTATAGACCATGCGGCTCATTCTCACGTTTTCTTCATACTCTCTTATGGAATTCATGGTATCTCTATAAACTCCGGCAGCCTGAAGCTGAGGATATTGCTCGCTAACGGCCATCAGGCGTCCCATAATTTGTCCTATGAAATTTTGCTGGTCATTAATGGCATCTGCTGTAGTGATTGTATGCTGTCTTCTCTGGGCTATTGTGGCGGTAAGAGTTTCAAACTCATGTCTGGAATATTTTTCGGTGAGTTTAACAAGCGCCATTACTGCGTCCCATCTGGTATTGAGCTGCACGGCAATCTGGCTGATTGCGTTATTGGCTTTTTCATCTACAGCAACCAACCGTCTTTGAGTATTATAAATATATAGGCCAATTATAAGCAGTAAAGCTAATACTATAATTCCGGTAATCATTGTTATAAGTTTTTTGGGTTGTTAAAAAATTTCTTTCAAGCAAGTTTTGCCTTGATAGTCTATTTTTTGTACTTTTTTCAGGTAGCTCATAAGCATATCAGAGGTGGCTATGTTGGTATCTTCTCCCTGGTCTTTTCTTGGAGAATTGCTCACGGTAGTAGCGTATGAGTTGCCTACAACCTTATAAGTCTTTTTAGGATTGATTTCTTTTCCATCCGGTCCAAGCACTTTCAGACTTTTTATGGCAGAGCGCTTACTATCGGTGTAGGTTACATGGCAAGTTACTCCAGATGTATAAGGGAAGCGATTCTCATCTGCGTTAAAGCAGGCTATAAGCATGTCTTTAAGCTCTTTTCCAGTAATGTTCATCACAACGGCATTATTCCCAAACGGGTCTAATCTAAGAACATCGCTTACAGTAAAATCGCCTGCGGGATGTTCTTCATATCTTACTCCGCCGGCATTGCAGAAAGAGATATCAGAACCGCTTATATCTCTTATCGCATCGCACATAAGGCAGCCTAATTCTTCATATGAGCTAAAAGGAGTAACAGCCTGTGCCAGCACTTTACCTAATTCCGGATTATCGCTGAAGAAGTTGACAAGACTCTGTGCTGCCACATTCTTTTTAGGGTAATTTTCTATCTCGATGTTTTTAGCCTGCTTATTTGTAACCTTGCCGTTCTCTACAGTAAGGGTTGTATAGGTTAACCTCTTGAGTTTATTAACATTCTGGGTTATAAGTACTCCGTTGTGAATTTCACCTCCCTCCAGTTGAGTATGGGAGTGGCCGCCTACTATGAGATCGAACTGAGGGAACTTTTCTGCCACCTTTACATCGTCTTCAAAACCTATGTGGGAGAGTAGTATAAAAACATCGCACTCATCTCTTAGATAGAGATATTTTTGTATGGTTTCTTCTACGGGGGCAAAAGTAAAGCCGACTACATTTTTTGGGTGAGTATCCGGCCTGCCGTGACTGCCTATCTGAACAACACCAAGTACACAAACTCTAACTCCTTTTACATCAAAAAACTTATAGGGTGTTGTTTGTATGCCAAGTTCCGCATCTGCACTAATGTTTGCACAGATATAAGGAAAGTTGGACTCATTTATATTACGGGCAAGACCATCTTGATGAGAATCAAACTCATGGTTGCCAAAAGTGGTACAATCAAAACCTATCAGATTCATCAAAGAAATCATAGGATATGATGTATTTGGGTATAAGTCGTTTATAGGATGGCCGGTGCGGCTGTCGCCAGCACACAGTACCAGCAAGTCTTTATCTAAACAACGCAGGCTATCTACAATGGCAGCCATCTGTGGCAGCTTCTCAAAAGCGGCGTGCATATCATTGGTAGAAACAATGTGTAAGTCTGTCTTGTAAGAAGCTTTTACCGTTTGTGCGTGAGTGCTTGTATAGACGGCAGCTAAAACGGTTAATATTGCTATGCGTAAAAATGTTTTCATAGTTGTTAGGATGTTTTAATATAGTTAGTTACACTGTTTTAAAAGTTATAGTCTGACCATCAGACAGTGGCGCATCTCCATCTATTTGGTGCCCGTATTTATCTTTTATGACAAGGTTATCTACTTTTTTAACCTCGAGTTTATTTTTTAACATGTACCGCAAAATGGCATGTTTGGCAGTGGCTCCGTTAAAGATTCTTATTTCCTGATTGTTAACTGTAACTGTCATAGAATTATACCTTTATTTGTTATTGATTATTGGTTGTAGCTACCTGTTTGTTCTTTTTCCTTGCAGCAAGCAAGAAAATCAACGCTCCGGCAATGGCCAATAGTACGATACCAAGTATCGGACGGTACCTTAGCCACGCTATTGCTATGATAATCAAAGACCAAGCTAAGCCTATCACTGAGCAAATCAATCCCAGGGCACTTTCTGTAATTTTTCCTAAGAAAGGCAGAACTTTTAGCAGAGTAGGTACAATAGATACAATGCTCTTGAGCCCCATTATTACGATAATCACACCAAGTATTCTCAACAACCATGTGATTATAGTATTTGTGCTGTGCTCGCTCTCAAACATTTCTTCGGCACTCTTTTCTCCCATATACAATGCAGAAAACATTTTACCATTCTTTGCCTTGTAAGATGTAAATGTATCACCTGTTACCTTAGCTATAATAGAAACTTTGGAAGGCATGTCTCTGGTAAAGGTTATGCGTATATCTCCTACCTCAGGCATATTAGGGTGCTGTCCTATATAAATAACATTACCGAAAACGTGTACATATTTAAGCTCTTCTTCTGCTTGTGTAGGAGTTTGCACAGATGTGGCTGCTTTAAGTGCAGTAGAATCTGTGGCAACTTTGAGTGCAGTAGAATCTGTGGCAGCTTTGAGTGCAGCAGAATCTGTGGCAGCATTAAGTGCGGTAGAGGCCGTATGTACATTCTTGCATAGCTTTTCTATCTGGTGTGCAATACCCTTATCTAAAGTAATGTTAAAAGAACTCTCATTATGGAAGGAGGATATCTGAGATTTATTGAGCCTATATGCACCAAATGTAACATCTTCTGCGCTATAAACCTCGCTATCAAAGGTTTGATACACAAAGTTTTTACCTACATATTCCGGATCTTTGAACTCTCTGGAATCTACCGGAGAGCTGGTCCATTTTGTTTTGTAGGTGTACGTGGTTGTAGTTTCTTTGGCACCTCCAATCTTGTCTTTGGATGTAGATTTAGATTCTTCCACCCACTGGAAGTACTCTACATTTCTGCGGAGTTTTATGGTGTTTGCAGAGCCTATGTTAAAAGTAGCATCTGAAAGAGAGTCTGTGGTTGTGGCAAGAGCTGTAGCATGTACAAGTTTGCCTTCGAACTCCGGATTCTTAGTATCTGCATTTTCCATTTCTACATAGTTCTTTTCGGCATCTTGGAGCATCTTGGTGGTTTTGACAGCTCTGCCTTCATTCCACCAAAGCATAGCGGTGCCCGCTATAAAGAGAATTATACCAGTAAAAATGCCGCCGAACGAATTTTTCACTCTTGTACCGTAGCCAGTGCGAGTAACTTCTTGATAAGCCATTTTATTAAGTGTTATGTGAGTAATTTAAGTTTAGATAAATCTATAATCAAAGTTCAAATATAAAAAAAATGATTGATTCGATTTTTATTCTGTCTATTTTATTGTAACTTTGGAGCTCACAAAAACAGAGATATATGCAGGAGTTAAAAGGCAGAATTTCTCAAATAGTGGGCCCTGTGGTAGATGTGGCTTTTGGTAATGCTTCATCTGCACTTCCTTCTATTCACGATGCCTTGGAGGTTGTTCGTCCAGATGGCAAATTGCTTATTCTTGAGGTGCAGCAGCACATAGGAGAAGATACTGTAAGGTGCGTGGCCATGGATTCTACAGATGGACTTAGGAGAGGATTGGAGGCGCAATGGACCGGCGGTCCTATAGCCATGCCTATAGGCGACCAGATTAAGGGGAGGTTGATGAATGTAGTAGGGCATACTATAGATGGCTTGGAATCTCTCGACAGGAGTCATACTTATCCTATTCACCGCCAGCCACCAAAGTTTGAAGATCTTACAACGGTGCAGGAAATACTGCCTACCGGTATCAAGGTTATAGACCTGATAGAACCATATAGCAAGGGAGGAAAAATCGGATTATTCGGTGGAGCCGGAGTTGGCAAAACTGTGCTCATTATGGAGCTTATAAACAACATCGCCAAAAAGCACAATGGTTTTTCTGTATTTGCCGGTGTGGGAGAAAGAACCAGAGAGGGTAACGATTTGCTGAGAGAAATGATTGAGAGTGGAGTTATCCGCTATGGAGAAGAATTCCGCAAGGGGATGGAAGAAGGCAAGTGGGATCTTACTAAAGTGGATAGGAAAGAACTCGAAAAAAGCCAAGCTACGTTGGTGTTTGGGCAGATGAATGAACCTCCCGGGGCAAGAAGCTCTGTGGCTCTTTCGGGGCTTACTATAGCTGAAAGCTTCCGCGATGCCGGTAAAGAAAGTGGTCAAAAGAATGATATACTTCTGTTCATAGACAATATATTCCGCTTTACCCAGGCCGGTAGCGAGGTTTCTGCACTGCTTGGAAGAATGCCGTCTGCCGTGGGTTATCAGCCAACACTGGCATCTGAAATGGGAGCTATGCAGGAGAGAATTACTTCTACCAGATATGGTTCAATTACTTCTGTTCAGGCCGTTTATGTTCCTGCAGACGATTTTACAGATCCGGCACCGGCTACCACATTCTCGCACTTAGACGCCACTACCGAGTTAAGCCGTAAGATTGCGTCGTTGGGTATTTATCCGGCAGTAGATCCTCTTACCTCAACTTCCAGAATACTCGACCCTCACATAGTAGGACAGGAGCACTACAATGTGGCGCAGAGGGTGAAGCAGATACTCCAGAGGAACAAAGAACTTCAGGATATAATCTCTATACTTGGAATGGAAGAGCTCAGCGATGAAGATAAGCTTGTGGTTAACCGTGCCCGTAGGGTTCAGAGATTTATGAGCCAGCCGTTTACCGTAGCAGAGCAATTTACTGGAATACCAGGGGTTATGGTAGATCTTAAAGATACGGTCAAAGGTTTTAGAATGATTTTAGACGGAGAATGTGATTATCTCCCTGAGCAGGCATTTATGAGTGTAGGTACAATAGAGGAGGCTATAGAAAAAGGAGAAAAACTCCTTGCTGCCGCAAACTCATAAAAATACGTTCTTGCAAGAATGGAAACAATTCAGTTGCATATAATATCGCCGGAGCAATCTATTTTTAAGGGCAAGGTGCAGAAAGTGAATTTGCCGGGTACCGTGGCACCATTTACAATTTTGCCGCGCCATGCGCCCATAATATCTTCATTGGTGAGCGGAGCTATTTTGTTTACAACAGAAGAAGGAAAGGACATGCAGGTAGAAATAGAAGGCGGTTTTGTAGAAATGAGTAACGGAACGGTAACGGTTTGTATTTGTTGAACCTTTTCGATAAGCCAGATGAGCAAAGACAAATTTATTTGGATTTGCCATGGCGAGAAAAGTTGCATGAAAATGAACTATAAAAGAGTAGGTTAATGGAGCTGAGAATAAAAACATACGCAATTAGAATACTTGTGTGCTTGGGAGTTACGGCTTTGTTGCTTTTAGGTGTTGCCTATGCTTTTTACCCTGTTGCATTTTCTTGGAAGATACTGCTTTTAGCGGCTGTTTTTTACTCAGTCTGTCTTCTGGGAATTGTACTGATTGCCAGATTTGCAAAACGTGGTGGCCGTACGTTTATATCGGGATATATGGCAGTAAAGGCTATAAAAATAGTGCTGCTTTTAATAACTCTGTTAGTGTTCTTTTTTGCAGACAGGGATGCCATAAGGTGGATAACTGTTGTGTTTTTCACATTTTATATAGTGATGCTGGTTTTTGATACGGTATATTTTTCAAGAATTCTAAAAAAATGAAACGGAGATTACTGATATTAACGGCAATGCTTTTGGTGGCCTGCATGGGCTTTGAGACAGAGGCGAGAGCATCATCGGTAGATGAGGGCGGAGGCGTTAATGTTCAGCATATTATATTTGAACACATGCTCGATTCTTATACCTGGCATATAACCAAGATAGGAGAAAGAGATGTGGCTATATATCTTCCTGTAATACTCTATAGTAAAACATCGGGCTGGCATATTTTTTCTTCCAGAAGACTGCACGAGAACGGCGGCAGCTATAGAGGCTTTTATCCTGCTCCTGAAGATGGGGCTCATGCCTACAAACTTATGGAGAAAATGCCGGATGGTTCTATGGTTAGGCCTATAGACTTATCGCTTACCAAAATGGGTTTGGCGCTTCTGATAAATAGCTTTGTGCTGTTGCTTATATTCTTGCCAGCTGCCCGTTGGTACAGAAAAAACAGAGGCAACGCAGCAGCCGTGCCATCTAAGTATGTGAGCTTTGTTGAAATGCTTGTACTTATGGTGGAAGATGGAATAATAAAACCCTGTATTGGCGAAAATTACAGAAAGTTTTCGCCTTATTTACTCACAGCATTCTTTTTCATATTTACTTGTAATCTAATGTCGCTGCTCCCGGTATTTCCGGGAGGAGTTGGGGTTACTGCAAACATAACGGTAACAATGTTTCTGGCCCTATGTACATTTATTGCAGTTAATGTGTTTGGCTCTAAAGAGTATTGGAAAGAAATACTTTGGCCCGATGTGCCAACGTGGCTGAAAGTGCCGATGCCGTTAATGCCTATGATAGAGCTTATAGGTATATTTACCAAGCCAATAGCTCTTATGATAAGGCTCTTTGCCAATATGCTCGGCGGCCACATGGCAATGCTTGTTCTAACCATACTTATATTCATAGGGTTTAGTGCAAGTGTTGCCATGGGAAGTTCTATGACCTTTATTTCTGTGGTATTCAATATCTTTATGTATGCACTTGAATTGCTGGTTGCCTATATACAGGCGTATGTGTTTACGCTGCTTAGTGCAGTCTTTATAGGGTCTGCCCAAGTGCGTCATCATGGAGATTAAAACAAGACAGAACAGATAAAAAGAAAGTAATTATATAAACAATTAAACAATAGTAAATTATGTTAACAGTTCTTTCAGTAATTCTCGAGTACACAATGGCGATAGCACTTAGCAAGTCTGTTGCAGCCATAGGTGCAGGAATAGTTGTAATAGCGGCTTCTTTCGGAATCAGTAAGATAGGGGCTAATGCCATGGATGCTATTGCACGCCAACCACAGGCCGCTGGCGATATTCGTAGTGGTATGATATTGTCTGCAGCCCTTATAGAAGGTGTGGCTCTTATAGCAGTTATTGTATGTATGTTGTCATACTTTGTTCAGCTCGGTTGATAAAGTAGTTATAAACAAGAGATTATGTCTTTACTTGTTCCCGACAGCGGATTGTTGTTTTGGATGTTGATATCTTTTGGTGTGGTGTTTTTTATCCTCGCCAAATTTGCTTTTCCAATGATAACCAAGTCTGTTGAGGAGAGAAAACAATTTGTAGAAACTTCTTTGAGCGAAGCTCGTTCAGCAAAGGAAACTCTTGCTAAAGTGGAAGAAGATACTAAAGCACTTATAGCAGAGGCAAACAAAGAGCAGGGCAGGGTTCTGAACGAGGCGGCTGTACAAAGGGAAAAAATGATTTCCGCAGCAAAAGAAGAGGCTGCAGAGCAGGCACGCAATACCTTGGAAGATGCTCGGGAGCAGATTCGTATAGAAAGGGAGGCTGTTATGCTCGATTTAAGAAGGGAAATGGCGGCTCTTTCGTGCGATATTGCGGAAAGAATTGTCAAGGAGAAGCTTTCAGACAAGCAGAATCAGATGGTGCTTATAGAAAAAATGCTCGATGAGGTAGTAAAGGAGGGCGATGCCAAAGAGGTAAGTCTTTCTTAGATACTTAAATTATGGATGTAGGAGTATTGTCTGTACGATATGCAAAGGCATTGTTGGAATATGCCCAAAATAAGGGTGTAGCCGAGGATCTTTATTCTCAGGCCAAAGTGCTTTTAGATTGTTTTGCAGAAAATCCTTCATTATCCGTAACCTTGGAAGATCCTTTGCTTACGCGCAGTCAGAAACTGGAACTTATTTCTTCTGCCCTCTCTTGCAGCCAGCTTGCCAAAGAGGTGATGGTTAATTATTTCAGCCTGATAATAAGCAAGCATCGGGAGCCTTATATAGCCTCATCGCTGAGAAGTTTTATAGGACTTTACCGCAAAAGTGCGGGTATTACAGTTGTAAAAATGATAACGGCTGTGCCTTTGGAAAAAGATATGGAGGATAAAATTCTTGCCAAGGTTTCCGGCCTGTTAGGAAAGAAGGTAGAACTTCAGAAGAGCGTAGATCCTTCAATAGAAGGTGGCTTCATCTTCGATATAGACGATTACAGATTAGATGCGAGCGTGGCTACCAGAATCAGGCAGATTCGGCAGCAGTTGCTCAGTAAAAACAAGAGAATAGTATAATAGTTTATGGCATTCAATATCAAAGCAAGCGAAGTTTCCCAAGTGTTGCGCAAGCAATTAGAGGGAATAGAAGATAAGATAACGTTAGATGAGGTGGGCACCGTTCTTCAGGTTAGCGATGGCGTGGTTCGTATCTATGGATTAAGAAATGCAGAAGCCAGCGAATTGCTTGAATTTGAAAATGGCGAAATGGCTGTAGTAATGAATCTTGAAGAAGATAATGTGGGAGCTATTTTGCTTGGCTCTACAGACAATATCAAAGAGGGATTCATTGTTCGCAGGACAAAAAGAATTGCATCTATCAGAGTGGGAGAAAGTATGCTTGGCAGAGTAATAAATCCTTTGGGAGAACCTTTGGACGGCAAGGGAGAGATAACTGGAGAATTATTTGAAATGCCACTTGAAAGAAAGGCTCCCGGAGTAGTTTTTCGCCAGCCTGTTAATCAGCCACTGCAGACAGGTATCAAGGCCATAGACTCTATGATTCCTATCGGACGTGGACAGAGAGAACTCATAATAGGAGATAGGCAGACCGGAAAAACAGCAATAGCCATAGACACCATAATAAATCAGAAAAATGCAGCCAGAAAAGGGAAGCCTGTATATTGCATATATGTTGCCATAGGCCAGAAAGGTTCTACTGTAGCCTCTTTGGTAGAGACCCTTAGAGCTAATGGTGCAATGGATTATTCTATAGTGGTTTGCGCTACGGCTGCAGATCCTGCGGCGCTTCAGTATTTTGCTCCGTTTGCAGGAGCTGCCATTGGCGAGTATTTCAGAGATACAGGGAGAGATGCTCTGGTTGTGTACGACGATTTGTCTAAGCAGGCCGTATCTTACAGAGAAGTTTCTCTGATTTTGCGCCGTCCGTCTGGCAGAGAAGCATATCCCGGAGATATTTTCTATCTACATTCCAGATTGTTAGAGAGAGCTGCAAAAATTATAGATCAGCAAGAGATGGCTCAGCAGATGAACGATTTGCCAGCCTCTTTAAAAGGTAAGGTAAAAGGTGGCGGATCCCTTACAGCACTCCCTATAATAGAAACTCAAGAAGGAGACGTTTCTGCCTATATACCAACAAATGTGATATCTATTACAGACGGTCAGATATTCCTCGATACAGATTTGTTCAATCAAGGAAACAGACCTGCCATCAATGTAGGAATTTCGGTTTCTCGTGTGGGAGGTAATGCACAGATTAAGCCTATGAAAAAAGTGGCTGGTACTCTTAAAATAGATCAGGCACAATATCAAGAGCTTGAGGCTTTCACAAAATTTGGTGGAGAAATGGATAAAGTTACGGCAATGGCCATAGACAAGGGTAGGAAAAACACCAGATTATTGATACAGCCTCAGTATTCTCCTATGAGTGTAGAAGAACAAATCGCCATTCTATATTGCGGAACTCATGGTTTATTCAAAGACATAGAACTTAGCAGGATTCAGGAATTTGAGACCATATTTTTGAATCTGTTGAAAATAAACCATAAAGAAGATGTATTGGAGCCACTTGCTAATGGAGAGTTTAACAACGATATCACAAAAAAGATAGAGACCATAGCCCAAATGGCTGCCAACCAGCTCAAATCATAGTTTAAGAGCAGCATTCGTGCGATTATATGACAAATAATTGTAAATAAGAGATATATGGCTTCGTTAAAAGAAGTAAAATCTAGAATAGGCTCTGTGCAGGGAACCCGTAAGGTAACCTCGGCCATGAAGATGGTGTCTGCCGCCAAGCTCCACAAGGCGCAGAATATCATAGCATCTATGTTGCCATATCAGCAGAGTTTAGATAACATTGTCTCTAATTTCTTATCGGGCGAAACTCCGTTTCACTCTCCCTATGTTCTTAAAGAGGGCGAGGAGCTGGCTACAGGTGGTAGGGTGGCAATAGTTGTATTTTCTTCTAATTCATCTTTGTGCGGGGCTTTTAATTACAATATAATCAGGGAATTTACCTCGCTTGTTCTAAATCTGAAAGCAGAAAGAGTGGAAGAAGCAGCCATAGATGTTTATGCCATAGGCAAGAAGATAGAAGAGGCTGTAATAAAGATGGGCTTTAAGCCGGAAGCCTATCAAGGCTTAGCTGCCAAACCAGATTATAAAAAAATATTTACACTCGCAGAACATATCCTTGAACAGTATGTTTCAGGAGCCTATAGCCGTGTGTATGTAATTTATCATCATTTTAAATCTGCTGCAGTTCAGAGAGTTCAGCGGCAAGTTTACTTGCCACTTGAAGTACAGGCATATAAGAAAGAGCAGAAAGCTTCTGCAGAGGGATTTCTGAATAACTATATAGTGGAACCATCTGTTGCCGAGGTAATAGAATCTCTTATGCCGCAGTTGCTAAAACAAAAGTTATATACCTGTCTGGCAGATTCTTTTGCCAGCGAGCATGCCGCCAGAACAATAGCTATGCAGGTAGCAACAGATAATGCAGAAGATCTTATACAAGAACTTACCGTACTTTACAACAAGAGCCGCCAGCAGGCTATTACAGCAGAACTTTTAGATATAGTTGCCGGTAGCGCCCAGTAGGAAGCTTTAATCTTATAAATCTGTTAGATGCCCAATTGTAAGCACAATTAAATTTTTTCCAGATTGTTCAGATGCTTGTTTTTCGTTTTTAAGAGGCTCATCCCAATTGTGTTGAGCAAGTGCAAATTTGTTGTGATGTACGGTTATATAGTGCTTTGCATCAAGATCTTCCATAACCTTGTGCAAAAGATTTGGCATGGTGTGTATTTGAGCCCATCTTGAATCATACTGTCCGTTTTCTATAAAGGCATAGTCTATTTTATATTGTTTGCCAATCTCTTTAAAATGTTTGCCATAGCCCCCATCTCCGCCTATGAATATACATTTTCCGTTTATTTGTAAAATAAAAGAGGCCCACAGGGTCTTATTCCGTTTAAAACTCCTGCCAGAGAAATGTCTTGCAGTTGTACAAATAAAGTTAATATCTCCAATATTGGCACCATCTGTTAGGTGAGATGCATTATGCTCAGTAATTTGCTTTGATTCAGCCGATTCAGCCGCTTGCTTTGGTTCAGCCGATTCAGCAGTTTGCTTTGATTCAACTGATTCAGCAGTTTGCTTTGATTCAACTGATTCAGCAGTTTGCCTTGATTCAGCAGATTCAGCAGATTCAGCCGCTTGCTTTGGTTCAGCTGATTCAATTGCTTCTGTATAGTTTTCGTTCCAGTCGAGCTCTATGAGTTTATTGGTATCATACCCCCAGAACTCAAAGTGCGAACCCACTCCCAGCGGTAAAATCACCTTTCCTATTTTGTGCTTGAGCTTCCGTACCGCTTTGTAGTCTAAATGGTCATAATGGTCGTGAGTAATTACAAGATAATCTATATGTGGAAAATCTTGTGGCCTAAATATAGAAGTTCCCTTGAAGGGCCTGTTAATAAAAGAAATAGGCGAACCTCTGAATAGCACCGGATCTACAAGAATTGTTTGTCCTCCAACAATAAGCAAGTATGAAGAATGTCCAAACCAAATAACCTTATCTATCTTATCTTCTATGGCTTTTCTTATGGCGGC
>DFIA01000035.1:28587-29205 GCA_002372015.1 Bacteroidales bacterium UBA3709
ATCCATCTTCTCCACAATTATCTCTTGCTGCTGTGGTTTAAGCCCTTTCTTGCTGCCGAATATAAAGTTCCAAAAGATACTCACTACGCTTTTCTTTTTTCCGCCTTGCTGGGTAAACATGGTGGTAGATTCTTGGTTGATAAACACACCTCCCTTATAATTAGGGCTTTTCTGGCACCTCTCCAACCTATCTCCGCGTGGTACTCTACCTATGCTTGCATAGTCTGTGAAAAATAGAGCCACAAAGGCCAGCAGTATTCCAAGAGTGATAAGCATTTTAATTTTCCTGTTTTTCTTTATTTTTTTTCTCATGCGCAGTGCTCATGTTTTCATGCGATGCAAATATAGCGATATGATTTATAAGACTCTTAGGATATAGTTACGAATTTTAGGTTTTAATATCTTCGGCATCTTTAATATCTTTGTGCAGTTATGGCGCATAGTGTTTACAAATACAGAAAAGGAGAAGCTTATCCTCATTGCTATAAATATCCGCAAGTAGCTCTTACTGTGGATGCTGTTGTTTTTTCTTATGAGAATAAGCAATTATATGTATTGCTTATAGAGCGAGCATTTGAGCCGTTTAAAGGATATTGGGCTTTTCCTGGCGGTTTTGTT
>DFIA01000021.1 GCA_002372015.1 Bacteroidales bacterium UBA3709
TTGGCGCAGTATATATGGCAACAGATCCGGTATCCTCTGCACAAACAGAAACAGGTAAATGGATATATGGTTTTCTGATTGGAGCCATGTGTATTATACTAAGATTGTTCAACCCCGGATACAGAGAAGGTATGATGCTCGCTATCCTTCTGATGAACACAATGGCACCTCTTATAGATTGGTGCGTTGTTAGAAAAAACATCAGAAGAAGAGAAAAAAGAGCTGTGTCTGCAAAATAAGTGCTATATGGATACAAATAAAAACTCATACACAATCATATACACAATAGCTCTTGTGGCTGTTGTGGCCACCATTTTGGCTCTCGTATCTATAGGTCTGAAAGACAGGCAGCAAACTAATATAGATGTTGAGAAACAAAGTAATATTCTCGGATGTGCCGGTTTAGCACAAGATGTCAAGAACGCTTCAGACAAAAATGCTTATATTCAAGAAGAATTTAAGAAATACATTACAGAAGCACTTGTGATTAATGCCGATGGAGATATTATTGTTAGAGAAGATATTTCAAAAACAGATAAAATTAATCAGTGTGCTGCCTTCAAAATCAAACCTAAGGAGCAGTTCGACATTATAAAGAAAATTGAGGCGGCTTCCGAGGCAGACAAAAAAGCCTTAAAAGATAAATTACAACTACCTGTGTTTGTGTGCAATACTCCAAACGAAGGTGTAAACTACATTATATCTGGCTATGGAGCCGGGCTCTGGGGACCTATATGGACCTATATGGCAATTAAAGAAGATGGCACTGGCATAGCAGGAGCTCTCTTCGACCACGAAGGCGAAACTCCGGGCTTGGGTGGAGATATTGTTACCGAAAAATTCCGCAACCAGTTTACAGACAAGATTTTTATAGAAAACGGCAGTATGGTTCCGGTTAGAATAGTTAAGGGAGGGGTAAAAGACAAGGCGCACGAAGTTGACGCTTTAAGTGGAGCCACCATTACATCTAAAGCTGTAGAAACAATGGTAAACAGTTGGCTTGCCTACTATCAGCCTTTTCTCTATAAAAACGCTAAAAACAAGTAGTTATGGCAATGGATAAGAAAATATTTACAACACCTATTATCAAGGCCAATCCTATTACGGTTCTGGTGCTTGGTATATGCTCTGCCCTTGCGGTAACTGTTAAACTTGAACCGGCTATCGTGATGGGTATTTCTGTAACACTGGTAACAGGGCTCTCCAGCTTTCTGATTTCTCTGATAAGAAAAACCATTCCTAACAGAATAAGAATCATAGTGCAGCTTGTAGTTGTGGCTATGTTTGTAATTCTCATTTCAGAATTTCTGAAAGCCTTTGTTTATGATGTAAGCAAACAACTTTCTGTATATGTTGGTCTTATAATAACCAACTGTATTATTATGGGTAGAATAGAAGCTTTTGGCCTTACCGAAAAACCTCTGCCTTCCCTTGTAGATGGCTTGGCCAACGGCTTGGGCTATGGGCTTATTCTTGTGATAGTGGCTTTATTTAGAGAACTCTTAGGAAGCGGCACTATTTTGGGAACTCAGGTTATTCCCCAGAGTTTATATGAGGCTGGCTACATGAACAACGGTCTGTTTATTATGCCGCCTATGGCATTGATACTTATCGGATGTCTTATCTGGATTCAGAGAAGCTTCCAAAAAGAAGACAATTAAAAACATACAACTATGGAAGCTTTGAGTATTTTCGTAAAGAGCATTTTTGTTGATAATATGATCTTTGCATACTTCCTGGGAATGTGTTCTTTCTTGGCGGTATCAAAGAATGTAAAAACTGCAGCAGGTCTTGGAATAGCTGTAATATTTGTATTAGGCATTACACTACCTATAAACTACCTGCTCAATAAATACCTGCTTACTCCAGGATCTTTGGCCTGGATTTCTCCTTCTTTGGCAGATGTAGATCTCAGCTTTTTAAGCTTTATAATATTTATAGCTGTAATAGCTTCTTTTGTGCAGCTTGTTGAAATGATTGTAGAAAAGTATTCACCATCGCTATATTCCTCACTTGGCATATTTCTGCCACTTATTGCAGTAAACTGCGCCATACTCGGTGCCTCACTGTTTATGCAGCAGAAAGAGTTCCCTAACTTGGGAATAGCTACCTGTTACGGACTTGGCAGTGGTGTAGGCTGGTTTATTGCAATTGTATCCATAGCTGCCATCAGAGAAAAAATAACATATTCTAACATACCAAAACCCCTTCAGGGTTTGGGTATTACATTTATAATTGCCGGCCTGATGGCTATTGCTTTCATGGGCTTTATGGGCATCAACATTTAGGAGGATAAAGTAATGAGTACAGTAATTTTAGTTTCGATAGCAGTATTTCTGATTATCACCCTTCTGCTTGTAGCCCTTCTGCTATTTGCAAAAGCCAAGTTGATACCATCCGGTAATGTTACCATAGACATAAACAACGGAGAAAAAAAATTAGAAGTAGCAACAGGCGGCACTCTGCTTTCTGTTTTATCTGACAATAAGATATTTCTACCTTCTGCATGTGGCGGAAAAGGCAATTGCGGTATGTGCAAATGCCAGGTAATAAGCGGAGGAGGAAGCATACTGCCTACAGAAGTAGGCTTCTTCAGCCGCAAAGAGCAACTTAACAACTGGAGGTTGGGCTGTCAGGTTAAAGTTAAGGAAGACATGGGTATCTTACTCCCTGCAGATGTTCTCGGAGTAAAAAAATGGGAATGTACTGTAGTAAGCAACCGCAATGTTGCAACCTTCATAAAGGAGTTTGTGGTAAAGCTGCCTGAAGGAGAAAGCGTTAATTTCCGTAGCGGAGGCTACATCCAAATAGACGTACCTGCCTGTGAAGTAGATTACAAGAATATAGAGGTAGAGGATGAATATCGCGGAGATTGGGAAAAGATGGGTATATTCAACCTCAAAATGGTAAACCCGGCCCCTACATTCCGTGCCTACTCTATGGCCAATCACCCTGCAGAGGGCAATATAATTATGCTCAATGTGCGTATTGCAACTCCTCCATTCGACAGAGCAAAGAAAGATTGGGTGCCTGTAAATCCGGGTATCTGTTCTTCTTACATATACTCGCTCAAACCGGGCGACAAGATTACAATCTCCGGCCCTTACGGAGAATTCTTTGTAAAGGATACACAAAACGAGATTGTATTTATTGGCGGTGGAGCCGGAATGGCCCCTATGAGAAGCCATATATTCCACTTGTTCAAAACATTACACTCAAAGAGAAAAGTAAGCTTCTGGTATGGAGCACGCTCAAGGAGAGAGATGTTCTACGACGAAGATTTTGCAGAAATTGCTAAAGAAAATCCGAATTTCTCATATCATGTAGCTCTGTCAGATGCTCTTCCTGAAGACAACTGGACAGGACCTACAGGCTTTATCCACCAGGTGTTGTTTGATGAGTATCTGAAAAACCATCCTGCACCTGAAGATATTGAGTACTATCTCTGCGGCCCGCCAATGATGACAAGCGCAGCAGTGAACATGCTCGACAATCTTGGGGTTCAGTCAGATAATATAATGTACGACAACTTTGGAGCATAGAAACATAGGCCGGCTAAAAAATATTAGCCGGCCTATTGTTTGATGTCTTTTATAGTTGCAGCATTTTACTGCGTCTGCATAAGAAGAGGATCCAATATAGTCAGACCGTTGAGTAGAAGTAGATATTCCGTAGTTGGCATTCCCCGACCACCCGAAAAGATCTATAGTGGTTCCGGCATTGAGCGTTGAAATATTACCAATTTCAGAACCTATATATTCGTATTGCTCCCTTGCAAACTGCCAAGTAGCACCTTGTGCAGAATGGCTAAGGCTTTGCCGTGTGCCGTTCTGGGCGGCAAGGGTACAAAATTTATTATATATCCAAACTATCCTCTTTTAG
>DFIA01000040.1:0-21795 GCA_002372015.1 Bacteroidales bacterium UBA3709
GGCTTCTTGCCCTTGAAAGTCTTCTCCACCTCAATGTATCCGGCAACAGACAGCTTATCGAGTTGCACGCTAAGATTTCCGGCTGTGGCCCCGGTCTGAGACTTGATATAAACGAAATCCGCCTCCACAACGCCTATCAGTATGCTCATAACCGCAAGCCTTAACTCTGAATGGAGAAGAGGGTCTAACGGCTTGAAGATTTTATGTTTCTCTTCCATAACACTCTGCATTTAAGTGTGAATCTGTCTATTATCATCCACTAAGCCGTCAAGTGATTCTCTTTAGCCTTTCCATGAAGGATGCACCCCGGAATGATTAATCCTACAATTCCAAGAACTACGAACACTAAAATCTGTGCAGGACCGGTTACTACCAATGCAGTAAACACAGATATTGCAGTGGCAATAACAAGGCTGGCTACAACAGACTTAATCTTAATAACTACACCCGAGATTACTCCGCAAAGTCCCATCATCAACGTAATTATAAGAGTCAGATTAACATGTATGCCAGCTCCCGGATTATAGGCCCTAATTATAAGGTAAGCAACCCAAATCATAAGATAAAATCCTGTTGTAAAAATTCCAAACCACATCCAGATCTTGCCCAGAATCCTAGACACTTCGTTCTTTGGAGTGTTCTCGTTGTTCTTTGATATGAATATTGTACAGATAAAGCCTATAATACTCATAGCAAACCAAAGAAGATTCCACATAGGACTACCGGTCCTTGACCAAAGGATATAAACAACTACTGAGGTAACAGCCACCAGACACCCCCAAAATATAAGAGGTTTGCCGGAATTCTTGGCTATTGCCATTCTACTGCGCTCCATTGTCTCTGCAATAATTTTAAGAGAGTTTTCGGTTGTAAGGTTCTTAGTTTCCATTGTAATTTCTTTTTAACATTGTTTAACACTTTTTTGTTTATTGTCCTTTTTTTAGGACTATTTCAATGGCCATTTTGGATTTTTGGATCGCGATTGCGCACTCGGTCAGCCTTAAATCCGCTACAAATATAAACCAGTTTATTTTATAAACCAAATTATTTTGCAATTTTTTTTAGAAATAAAAAGAAAAGAGCCTCTACAGATATCTGCAAGGCTCTTTTAATCATTTTTTTCTGTTTTTATTCAGACTTCTTCATTAAGTCTCTTATCTCTGTAAGGAGCTTTACTTCTTCAGAAGGTTCTGCCGGAGCTGCAGGAGCCTCGTCGCGCTTCTTCTTCATCTTATTTATAGCCTTTACTACCAAGAATATAGTTAAGGCTACAATAATAAACGATATTATTGCATTGATAAACTTACCATAACTGAACAGAACCGGATCTTTGGCCGGAGTAACAACTTCGCCTGCGGCATTCACAACTGCAGGCACGCCCTCTTTAAGGGTAATTGCAAGATTCGCAAAATCGGCACCTCCTACCAAAACCCCAATGCAAGGCATAATCAGGTCATTCACCAAAGAGGTTACTATTGCAGTAAAAGCAGCACCTATTACAACGGCTACAGCCATATCTACAGCATTGCCCTTTACTGCAAATTCTCTGAATTCTTTAAAAAACTTTTTCATGACTGTTTTCTATATTTAATTAACTATTCAAGTATTCAGTGTGATATAGCGCAACTAATAACCTGTTTAAGAAACACTTACCGCTAAGCACCATCTGTTTCAACCTACCGGTAATTTTTTTAGCTGTATCCGATCCGCTTCACCTACCTCCCCATATTCCCTCATTCATTTATATAAACAACCTCGCGCATCATCATGGTCTCAATGTTTATTGTGTACATATCAACTATCAGCCTATGAACCTTTTCTAAAGGGCTGAACAAGGCTGTTGCCAAAGTATATTTGGGAGATATGGCCACTACCACAAGCCCATTAACTCCTCTATTGCCCACTATCTTCTGAGCCTCTTGCGAATCGTACACCACCATATCCTCAACAGCATCTGCTCTAAAATCGTTGAAACTACGCACAAATGCCTTTTTTTCAAGGGAATCTACTGCCAATATAGTTGTGGCTCTGTTAGGATTGAAGTATTTATATTCTCTGAATACGCCGTCGTCTGTACCGTAATTATCTACCATGGCAGACATTCTTGAAGCAAATACGGCACCATCTGCCATATCAGAAAAAGCCACTCTTGTTACAAAAGCCTGCCGGCTCAGATTGTCGCCATCCGGCACCACTTGAACGGTATTAAAGGTTTCATCTTCTTTCAACAATATGGTTACCAAACCATTAGGGTACGACTTCTGAAGTTTCTTAGGCAAATTCTTACCGTAAAGAAATTGAATACTCTTAATGCAATCTACCCTAATATCGCTGAAAAAAGGCACTATAGAATCTCCTACAATATAAGATGGCTGCCTTAAACTGTCGCACTCCATAATAGAAGATATAGACACCACTCCACCTATACCGGTAGCCGACTTGTCGTACTTGACACACAGAACCCTAAGCGAATCTTTTACTCCGCCCGTGAATTGCGCCTGCAGAACTTTTCCGCAAATAAGCAACAAGGATAGCAAAACCGTAAAAATATATTTCTTTCTCATAGGATGGCAAATATAGTATTTTTAGTAACTTCGCTCAAAATCAAAGCCAATATAAAATATGTCTGAAACTACATCTCAAAACAAGAAGACGGATTATAAACCGCTTCTCGATCCTCAAAAAAGGTATAAAGAGGCCACCGTTTATAGTGTAACCGTCGGCCTTTTAATGACTATAATTTTTTCTGCAGCAGCGGCATATCTTGGATTAAAAGTAGGGCAGGTTTTTGAAGCAGCCATTCCTATCGCCATTATAGCAGTGGGCCTTTCTACCGTTACAAAAAGAAAGAATGCTCTCGGAGAAAACGTTATCATTCAATCAATTGGGGCCTGCTCCGGAGGTATTGTTGCCGGCGCTATCTTTACCTTACCGGCCCTGTATATTCTCCAAGCCAAGTATCCTGAGATTCAGGTAGATTTTATAAAAGTATTCCTATCAAGTTTACTTGGCGGTATTCTTGGAATACTCTTCTTGATACCTTTCCGCAAATACTTTGTAAAAGACAAGGATGGTGAATATCCTTTTCCGGAAGCTACTGCAACAACTCAGGTAATAAAGAGCGGAGAGAGCGATACCGGAGGCGCCAAACTTCTGCTTATCAGTGGTCTTATAGGCGGACTCTACGATTTTATAGTAGCTTCTTTTGGATGGTGGAGCG
The DNA here is from genome assembly GCA_002372015.1 of Bacteroidales bacterium UBA3709. Taxonomy (GTDB): domain Bacteria; phylum Bacteroidota; class Bacteroidia; order Bacteroidales; family UBA932; genus Egerieousia. The sequence continues at coordinate 3,221 of DFIA01000040.1, forward strand.
AAACAATATACACCACGGCCACACACTGGGGTGCTGCAATTGCAGACAAAGCCAAACTCATGGTTAAATACAATGTAGGAGCCGCCGTTATGGGTTTAGGCTACATCATAGGCTTAAAGTACGCATTTATAATATGCTGCGGTTCCATGCTCGTATGGTTTGTAATTATCCCGCTAATGGGCTGGTTGTATGAAGGTGCTGCTAACTTTGGCCCAGAACAAATATTCAGCACATACGCCCGTCATATAGGTATCGGAGGTATTGCGGTTGCAGGTATCATAGGTATCATAAAATCGTCTGGAGTAATAAAATCTGCCTTTGGGCTTGCCACAAAGAGTTTTTCTAAAAAAGGCAATACTCAGTCGGAAGAAATCAGAACACAAAAAGACCTGTCTATGAAGATAATAGCCTGGGGCGTAATTCTGGCACTGGCAGCAACATTCATCTTCTTCTACTTTGGAGTTATTCCAGACAGCAACAAACTCTTGCTTGCAATAGTTGCACTACTTATAGTAACAATAATAGCGTTCCTGTTTACAACCGTTGCGGCCAATGCTATAGCCATAGTAGGCAGCAATCCTGTGAGCGGTATGACACTTATGACCCTCATCTTAGGTTCGGTAGTTCTGGTGGCTTGTGGACTGAAAGGAATACCGGGCATGGTAGCTTCCCTTATCATAGGAGGCGTTGTATGTACCGCACTATCGGTAGCTGGCAGCTTTATAACAGACTTAAAAATAGGATATTGGATTGGCAATACACCTAAGGTGCAAGAAAGCTGGAAGTTTGTTGGCACACTTGTGGCCGCTGCAACAGTAGGCGGAGTTATGATAGTGCTTAATAAAACCTATGGATTTACCGGCGACAACGCCTTGGTAGCACCACAGGCAAATGCCATGGCTGCGGTTATAGAACCATTGATGAGCGGACAGGGAGCCCCTTGGATTCTTTACGCAATAGGAGCTGCTATTGCACTGATTCTCAACTTCTGCAAAGTTCCGGCACTGGCCTTTGCTCTTGGCATGTTTATACCCATAGACCTCAACCTTCCACTCCTTGCCGGTGGCGCAATTTCTTGGTATGTAGGCTCCAGAAGCAAAGACAATGCTCTAAATCAGGCAAGAGTTGGCAAGGGAACACTGCTGGCCAGCGGCTTTATTGCCGGAGGAGCCTTAATGGGAGTTGTATCGGCAATTCTAAAATTTGCGGGCAAAGATTTCTTTGCTAATCAATGGGCAAAAACAGGTAGCGCACAGCTTGTTGCAATTGTAATGTATCTGGCAGTAGCAGCCTTTCTGCTATTCTCTTCGCTTAGAGCTAAAGCACCTAAAAACTTAAAGTAAAATAAATATTGCAACTCTATTTATGGAAAAAGTACAAGATAAATTTCTGAGATACGTTGGAGTATGGACCACTTCCGACTCAGAGAGCACAACAGCACCTTCTACAAAAAGGCAATTCAATCTTTTAAACCTACTTGCCAACGAACTCAAAACAATGGGCATAAAGGCAAAGGTTTCAGACAAAGGAGTGCTTATGGCCACAATCCCATCAAACCTTCCAAAACCGGCTAAATCCAAGGCACTCAAATTGAAAACAAACGTTGCCACAAGTAAGAAAATAGCAACTAATCAGACAAGCACAGATATACCCGTTATAGGGTTTATTGCACATGTAGATACAGCTCCCGATGCAGAAGGTAACAACATTAAGCCACAGATTATACCCAACTATAACGGCAAAGACATAATTCTCAATAAGGCAAATAAGGTAAAGCTCTCTACCACAATGTTCCCTGAACTAAAGCAATACAAAGGGCAAACACTAATTACTACAGATGGAACAACCTTGCTTGGAGCTGATGATAAAGCCGGAGTAGCAGAAATTATGTGTGCCGCAGAATACATGGTAACCCATCCGGAGTTTAAACACGGCACCATAAAAATAGCCTTTACTCCCGACGAAGAAGTTGGGCGCGGAGTAGAGAACTTTTCCGTAAAAGACTTTGGGGCAGACTTTGCCTACACAATAGACGGTGGGGCTATTGGAGAATTAGAGTTTGAAAACTTTAACGCAGCTTCTGCCAAAATAGAAATCCAAGGCTGCAATATCCATCCCGGCTATGCAAAGGGCAAGATGATAAATGCCATAATTGTGGCTAACGAAATTCTATCCCTACTACCTCCAAAGGAAAGGCCGGAGCACACCTCAAAGTATCAAGGTTTCTTTCATGTTGTGGGCATAAGCGGAAGCGTAGAAAACGCTTCTATAAGCATAATCATAAGAGATCACGACACAGCCAAGTTCAACGCCCGCAAGAAACTCTTTACAACCATTCAAAACAAGATAGACAAAAAGTACGGCAAAGGCGTGGCAAAGATTACTGTAAAAGACCAGTACTACAACATGCGTAAAATTGTAGAGCCTAAGTACTACATAGTGCAAAGAGCCATTGACGCAATGAAAAAGGCCGGAGTTAAACCAAAAATCCAGCCTATAAGAGGAGGCACAGACGGAGCTATGCTAAGTTTCCGGGGCCTGCCATGCCCTAACATTTTTGCCGGAGGACTAAACTTCCACGGCAAACTGGAATATGTTCCCGTAGAGAGTATGGAAAAGGCCGTTCAGGTAATACTGAATATTGCAGAGGCCAAATAAAATAGCTCAGGCCTGATAGATACCATTAGAAAAGCAAAGCCCTTGCAAATTGCAAGGGCTACTGTAGTTCAGGCTAAAGCATAGCAGAATCTTCTGCTATTCATATATTTTGAGTCCGTTTAGTTTTGCCCCCTTGAGAGCATCGTCTGAATAAATATGAAGACTATGCCCTGTAGGGCTGAGGCAGGTAATCCTGTGTATATGATTATTGAATTTTCCTTGTTCACCTATGGAAAAAAGCCCTAACTGACTGTCTATGGTAAGCTTGGCTGCCAACTTCAGACCATCCTTGTATTCCTCAAAGATTTCTACCAGAAAAACACCATCTGCAAAATTATATCCGGCAAATTGCGGATGAGTATGGATTGCTGTAACGTTTCCTTTCTTCCAAGACATTACAATAGCCTCCCAGCCAGAAGAATCTCGCCCTATATACTCTCTTACATAATTATTGTCTTTGAAACGGTTAAATTCATCGAGAGGATGTTTTTTTAGATATGCCAACGTATATGACTTTATCTGCTCTCCCATTTCTTCTGAAATATCTCCTTTGGATACGATATTCATCAGACCTTCCATAAAACTTTCATAGCCTTCTATCTTGCAAGGCTCAAGGGCAAAATCTTCCTGTATTACCCGCTGCTTTTTTTCTGTCATAGTTTTGTGTATTTGTATTTATTAAATAAAAATAAAATGCTATTAAACGAGTTGGTACGTGCAAATATAGTAAAAGATTTTACTATCCAAACCTTAATTAAACCAAAGAAGATAGCCTAAAACCGTCTTATGGGCTAATCGTAGAGATAATACCTGCTGCTTTTTTCTTTGAAAGCCTTTTCGTCTTTCTCAAAGAAGTCTTTAATGCTGGCCCACGTGTATGTCTTTGAAAATGTTTTACGTATATAGTCTGAGCCGCATACTATATCAAACATACGGAAACGCCCCTTATCGCAGTGTTCAAAGGTTTTCTTATCGGGATACATCTTGGCAAGTTCTTGCATTACAAGAAATTGAATCTCTACAAGCCTTGCTTTGGAATAATCTGTTATAAATACTTGCACACCCGAGCAGTATTTGCCTTTCTTAGCCCCATAATATGGAGTTTCATAAATGGTACGGAAGCGTATGCCCGGAAGGTTGAGATCATTCATCCGTTTGCAAAGAGCTTTACCGTCTATCCAATCTGCTACAAACAACTGAAACGGAAGTGTATAGCCAACGCCCTCTGAAATATATCCAAGCTCTCCCATAATTCCGCTCACAGGATAATAATAGGCATTCACTATCTGAGGTATATGGGGAGAAGGCAACACCCACGGAAGTTTAGTGTCTTCGTAAATCATATCTCTACGCCAACCCTCCATAGGCACCACAGTAAGCTTGCCCTCAACTCCGTTTTTCAGCATCTTCTCGCCATTGAGCATCAGTGCCAGTTCGCCAAGAGTAAGCCCGTACAAATAAGGGATATTAAACTGACTCACAAATGAGTAAAAGCCCTCATCTACAAGATTGCCCTCTACTCTTTCTCCGCCGAGAGGGTTGGGACGATCCAAAACTATAAATTCTTTACCGGCCTCTGCACAAGCTTCCAACATAAGCCCCATAGAACTCACAAAAGTATAACTACGGCAGCCTATATCCTGAATATCAAATACTACCGCATCTACATTCCGCAAAAACTCTTGGGAAGGCTTACGATTTTTGCCATAAACAGAATAAACCGGTATGCCTGTAGCAGAATCTATTGCATCCTTAACAGCTCCGCCTGCATAAATATCTCCCCTAACTCCATGCTCCGGAGCATATAACGCCACCAAATTCACATCTTCTGCCGCATGCAAAATATCTATGGTAGAATTAAGTTCAGAATCTACTCCGGTAGGATTTGTGAGTAATCCCACTCTCTTACCCTTTAGGATGTCAAAACCTCTATCGCGAAGAACCTCTATTCCTGGCTTTACCATCTGTTTAGGGCCCTTAACTGTCTTTCTGGATAAGGTCTGTTTCTCTTGCCTGCTTTGGCAATTTGCAGTTAGTGAAGTTATTGCAAGAAGAGAAAAAATTATGGCAAGTAATCTTGCTGCGCTAATATGTACGTTAAACGATTTCCTCATATTTTCTAACATATTTAAAGTTATGAACTTTGTTTACTCTCTTTCTTTCCGAACTGAGGATCTATCTTTATGAATGCACAAACAACAAAAGTAACAAGACAACATATCATAGCCCAGAGGAAGAAATGACGATATCCTATTGTTTCCTGCAGCCAGCCGGCCATCATTCCAGGCAACATCATACCAAGCGCCATAAAGCCTGTGCATATTGCATAGTGCGATGTTTTATGTTCGCCTTCAGAGAAATATATCAGGTAGAGCATATAGGCTGTAAAACCAAAGCCATAGCCAAACTGCTCTATAAAAATGCAGATATTTACTGTTAGCAGAGAGGCAGACTGAACGTAGCTCAAAAATACATATACCAAATCGGGCAGGGTTATGGCGCAAACCATTGGCCAAAGCCACTTTTTAAGACCATCTTTAGCCGCAACCAAGCCGCCCAATATACCACCTATCGTAAGGCCTAAAATTCCAACAGTTCCATAAACAAAACCTACCTGACCTGTTGTAAGCCCCAATCCTCCAATATCTTGCGGGTCTAACATAAATGGATTTATAAGCTTTACAAGCTGTGCCTCCGGCAAACGATAGAGTAGCATAAATAGTATTGCCGGCACAACTCCTTTCTTTGAGAAGAAGCTCTTGAAAGTAAGCAAGAACTCCTTTAAGATATTGCGAGCTGTTATCTCTTTGGAAGCTCGGTCCGAAGCAGGACGAGGAAGTGCCCAAGTATGGTAAATTGCTGTTATCAAAAAGAATATGGATAGCACAGCAAAAACGAGCAGCCAAGCCATCGGGATATTTCCGCTAACTCCTTCAAATACAGCAGATGTATCTTCTCTTAAATTCTTGTCGGCATAAAAGAGCAAATAGGCACTCTTATCCCAATTACTCGCATTAAACTCAAATCTTGCTGGTAATTTATTCTGTTCTAATTTAATACTCTGATCTCCCTCTTTGAAAGAAACATTCAAAATCTGGCTTTGCCCCTCTTGCGGTTTTTCTGAAAGACGCACCGCCACTGCAAAGGTTCTGTCTGCGGCAGAGGTTGAAGTACCACGATTTTTCTCTCCAAAAGTTTCTCTAACCCACCTTGTAAAAGAGCCTTCTGCTTGGGTAGGAGCAGCTTTGGCAACCCCTTTCTTTGGCAACCCCTCTGCCACCATAAAACCATTTTCAATATTAGCAGCCTTAACCTCCTCCAAGGAATTGATGTCTTCTGCTGCACAGAAGGAGAAATACGGGGCAGACTGATTCTTATCCGAAAGATCTACAATGGTTACATTTTCCTGAGAAGCTTTAATTTCCACCCTTGCCGGCTCCAAGCCTGTATTGGTTTCTATCAGTCCGGCCAGTATAACAAGCAACCCCTGCCCAACCACGGTAGCCACTCTGTAAAAAGTGCTTCTTATTCCTACATAAAGCGATTGCTGGTGAGTGTTAAGGCCGTGCATATAAAAACCGTCTGCGGCTATATCGTGAGTAGCTGATGTTAAAGCTACTAACCAAAAGGCAGCCAAGGTAAGACGGAAAAAGAGAGAGGCCGGAATAAAGAGCGCTATGGCAGCAAAGCCAATAGCCATGATAAACTGCATTGCAATCGTCCACCAACGCTTAGTTTTAAGCAAATCTACAAAAGGACTCCAGAAAGGCTTAATAACCCAAGGCAAATAGAGCCACCCGGTATAGAGGGCTATATCTGTGTTGGATATACCAAGCCTCTTGTACATTATTACAGACAAGGTCATTACAGCAACATAAGGAATACCCTCTGCAAAATAAAGAGTTGGAATCCAAAGCCAAGGATTTCTTTTTGTTTCTGCCTTCACAACCGAAGATGTATCTGACTTGTTCATATTATGTTATTTAGTATTTCTTAACAATCTCCGAATTAGGATAATAGTGGTAGAGTATAGAATCGTAGTTGTACCCTTTGGCACCCATAACAGCAGCACCTATCTGGCATAAGCCCACGCCATGCCCCCAGCCTGCTCCGTAAAGTTCAAATTTGGCAGGTACTTCTTGCAAGTCTGCAGGCAGATATTTGCCGGCAGCATTAAGTCTTTTAGCTACAAAAGCAGAACTATAGAGATGGCTGTCTGATAATATCCTCCGTATTTCCAACTCTTTACCTATTATCATACTCTTCTTTGTGCCTACAATCTTTACTCTTATCAGCCTGCCGCTCGTACCCCTTTCTATAGGAATAATATCCACTATATTACCAAAGTCTTCGCCACTCTTTTTAGCAACAAGGGCAGAGAGTTCTTCTTGAGTATAAACTACTTTCCAACGATAAAAATTCTGAGTTTCCTGGTCGTAGTTATTCAAAACCTGAGACAATATATTAGCATCCTTGGTATTGCACAAAGCCTCAGGAAGCGCAAAAATCCAAGCTTCGGCCTTTCCCTCATCTCTCAAATCCAGAATTGTTGCAGCTGCTCTGCCATATTTTCTCATAGATACATCCTGTTTCTTTTCTGCCTCAGCACGAGCTTCTATCTCAACCTTAACACTCTCTTCGCTATCTCTTACAACCTCTAAATAATCATAATGAGTATCTTCCCAAGCGCTTTCAAACTCTTCCAACATTCCTCCACAACACTTATAAAAACGAGCATCGCATATCTGCCCTTCGTACCACAACACCTCGCCCCAAGTTTCGTCTATGGCCTTTCTTACTTCCTCCGTAGAAGCTCGGGTAAGTCCCTGATACCTTTGGCAATGATCGTCGGCACATACATCAAAGTTGATATGATCGTCTTTATCGTACCACTTTACCAATTCAGAACAATTATGCTCGCTGTTAGTGCCTAAAGAACAAGATGGCTGTTTATTGAACTGTTCTTTGCGCTCAACCTGAGACAAGAGCCAACTCCTAGAAATAACAGCGTGGGCTTTAAGGAGCTGCATAGATGCTGTAGCGCTCATCTCCGAAGAAATAACGCTGGTAAGATAATCTTCCACACCTACTATATTAACAGGACATATAGCTTCGTTCTCCACTATAAATTTTAAGTTCCCTTCAAATTTTTGGTCTTCTTTTCTTTCCCAGTGAAAGTTAACGCCTATAACAACATCGCGAAGCCAGAAAGTACCAGCATTATGCTTATCTACAGGCTCAAAGGAAAGGTCTGTATATTGCTGCCCTTCAAAAAGAATCTCCGTTTTATCTGGTGAAAGAGATACTTGCAAATCGCCGGAATACACATCGCCCTTCACATTCTTGATGCCGTTTCTACCTACAAGCCTATAAGGAGTTTCGAAGGTAAAACGAATGTCTGAGGCATGCATTATGCCTACACTCACTTTAGGTTGATTTCTCATTTTTCTTATCAGGTTTTCTTCTATTTCAGGAGAAATGGAAACATCATCAAACATCTTCTTAACATCTTTCGCCTTTAACCGCAGATAATCTTCTTCCATAGGAACAATAATAAGCCCTCCCATTTCTACACAAGCCGGAGATACTAAAAAATGCGCCTCGCCCTCAGCAAGATAGCACGATGGCCGCAGCGCCCCTCTGGCAAACAAAGCTACTCTCCAGAAACCAGACTCGTACCAACAAATTATATTCATCATAGGCTCCCACATTCCACCCTCCTCAAAAAGTTTCTTTTCAGAAGAAACAACATCGTCTGGTTCAAACCTTCCGTTACCTCTGCCGGTTAAAGAAGATAGTATGGAATAAATCTTTCCTACGGCAGAAATAAGGGCTTTAGAAGAAGAGGCTTCTATAATAAAAGAGCCCTTAGCATAATCGAGCAACCGATATATCCTCAGGTAATTATGAGGCACAGCCCCACCCGGCATCAAATTAGGAGCCACAGCAAACAGCGTTTCTTTTTTAAGTGCAGCAAACGATGCCTCAACAGGCAAAACACCTCTTTCTCCGGCCTGAAAATGAAAATGCTCCGGAATAGAAGCCCCGCTGTTTGGCCCGTTATAAAAAACCACATATCCTAACAGCATCTTGGACAATGCAAGCATATCGGCCATTCGCGTAGAATCTAACTGCTGGCGAGAATGTGATATGCTATGAATAACAAGATGCCTGCGGAATATAGGATACGGATTTACCTGAACTATATAATCTGTAGTAACTCCCTGATACTTTATACCTTGCTGCTCTTTGGGCCGGCCTTCTTTGCAAAAACAACACTGGCGGCTGTTTACTGTATCGGCATCAATCTCTGCAGTAGATGAACCCAATCTGGATGGATTGAACTGCACCTTTATCTCTAAAGACTTAGGCAGCTCTTGGTTAAGCGGAAAAGACCTCAGTTTCACATTTTCCAAAGCAGCATAGTTATCTCTGGCTAATGGCCACCTATGCAGCTGATCTTCAAAAAGTTTTTCTAATGCCGCCTGATTGAGCACTATGTTTCCAAGAGAGTCCATTCTCCCTATTTTTTCTTGGCATTCAAAGCTATACGAGCTTCAAGCTCCCAAGTACGGATTCTGTCTTTATAGGTATTGTTCAAGTTCTCTTTTTCTACACTCAAAGAAGCATCTGAGTTTTCTTCATGCCGGCGGCAACAATACAGAACATCGTAAATACGGCCTATCTGATAACGGCGGCTTATAGCCAAGCCCACTGCATAATCTTCTCCGTAATTAACATTAGGGAACATAACTTTTCTTGCTACCGGAGTAAAGAATGCTCTTGGAGCCCCTAAACCGTTTATACGCAAGGCATTATTACGTCCGTTATCTGGAGTCCACTCTCTGTGATCTACCTTGCCCGGAGGCAACATTTTCAGATTGAGGTCTGTAAGCATATAAGAACCGATAACCATTGCACAGTTCTGAGCATAAAAAGCATCTACAACTTTCTGCAAAGTATTCTCATCGCTGTAAACATCGTCGCTATCTAACTGCACGGCAAACTTACCGCACTTAGGATGATTTAGGGCTATGTTCCATGCACCACCAACACCTATATCCTTTCTTGTAGGAATAACATGCACTATCCTCTTGTCTTTAATAGACTTAATGGCCTCTGTGGTACCATCCCAAGAATGGCATCTTGGCCCATTCTCCACCACAATTACGTTAAATTTAAAACTGGTTTTCTGAGCCAATGCACTATGAATAGCATCCTTAATTGTTTTAACACGATTAAGTACCGGAATCACTACAGAAGCCTCATACTCAAACTTTTCTTTCCCAAAAGACACTTTAGGAAAAACAGGTTCTAAATAACCGCCAACATCTTTCAGATGCTGAGTACAAACCTTCTCCATTTCTACCTGCACATTTCGGTTACGAGGATCTACATAATCGAAAAGCTTTTCGCCGGTTTTACGCGTATCTTCTTCTATTTCTGAATACAGATATTCGTTTATATGAACCAAGCGTCCTTTCTGAGATACTTTCAACCGCAAATCATAAAGTGCTGCAAATTGGTAGGCCACCTTCATTCTCTTAACAGCTGCCTTAAACGCAGACGCCTTGTATAAAAGCACAGACCCAAAATCAAAATCGTTTCTCAGGCTACCAAACTGATAATCTATCACAGGCTTATTTGTTCTCTCGCCATTCATGAAAGCATAATGGTCTGCATAAATCATGTGCGCACCTGTAGAGGCCGCAACCTCAACCATTCTTTCAAGAGCCAAGTAACCGAGGCTCAATGTTGTTTGCTTGGTATAAAGTAATATATAATCGCTATCGGCCTTTGCTGCAATCTTTCTAAGAGTTGCAGTTTTTGCCAAAGGATCTTTCTGAGCATCAAGGGCTATAATCTTATTAACAATAGCACTCTCCTTTAAACTCTTTTCTGTTTTTTCTATCTGCTTTTTAGATGTGAAAGGAATAAAACAATTAATTTTAATCATCGTTATAAAGAATAATATGAAAAATTACAACAAAGATAAAAACTTTTTTCAGATACCGCCCTTAGTTTTTGCTGCGGTCTTTGTCTGTAATCTGCTGCATATTACGCTTAACCTGAGACCTAAACTTACCGAAATTATATCTAAGATAGATGCCGATAATTTGGCCTCGCTCACTATGCTTTGAATAATAGTTATGACCGTCTGTAGCAAATTCCGATATGGTATTGTAGTGCCTATACCATGGCTGCTTGATAATCATTCCACAAAACAAAGACTTGTTGATACGCTGTGTTACTTGAAGAAAGCCCGTAATCATGTAATGGTTACGGATAATTTGTGTTGAGGCAGAGTAAATTTGCCAAGAAGGATTTAGCAGTGAAACATTCAGGTTCACCTCTCCGTTTTTCCAAGGTCTCCAATAGGCATCGAGATAAACAAAATGGTCGTAATATGAATTGGTTTTGTCATACTTTCTGAAGCGGTTCCATCCGATGCGGTACGATAAGTTTATTGATACCTTATCTGATGGTTCCCATGTAAATGAAGGCGATATAAAAAATTTGTCGCTTTTTATGCCATTTTCATAACTATGAAGCAGGCGGCCGTCGTCCATGGTGCTGGTTGTTGCAAACCCTCATATACAAATACGAAAGTAATAGAGTTCTACTCTTTTCGTTGCTCAGCAATGGGTTTCCTTGGGTAACTTCTCCCTTAACCGATTCATCGCGATAAGGATTGCGTACTCTTATATCCGGCCTATAAACATTGTTGTTGCTAACTAAGGTCAAGGAGTGCCCCGGTTTTAGAAACCATTGAGCACGAATACGGTAACGCAGGTATCCATAATCATCGTCTGTTATAGAGGACGAGTTGTTGAACCGAGCCCTGTCTGATGTAAAGTCGTATGCGGCCTGACCCGTTAGGCGAAATTTTCCTATTTTTTTTGTGAAGTTCAGAGTTGTTTGCACAACATCTTGGTGATGCAGAAGAAAAACATAATCCGGACTGTTGCTCTTGTATTTACGGGCAAACCATGCAACATTTGCATTCCAATTGGATGAGGAATTTATGGTATGAAGATAATCCGCCGAAAGCGTGTGCTGCCTATTTGTAAAACGATTATAGTTTGCGGTAGAGCCGTACAACCTCTTGGAAGCCTTGTTATCAAGGGTGTACTGGAAAGTCAGCACCTTGTTGTTTTTCTTGTCGAAATAATGTTGGTAGGCCACATTCCAGTTTTCTCCATACAGATGACCCTTGTTGGTGGTGGAGTTATAAGTATGGATTCCATCAATATCGCTGAAAGAAGCAATAAGACTCTTATTGTTGGAAAAGCTACCTGCAATAGAAGCAAATATTATGTCTGACGGTGTTAAGTCATAACTTATGTTAAGGCCCATGTTATGACTACGGCCACTGCTGTTCTTTGTTGTGTCTGAAGCAGTAAATAATCCTAATGATGAGCCGTCTGAAGTACGAGTTTCTGTGTAGTTCCACATAGCCCGAGGTTTTGACCGCTCATAATCATATTTGATATTTGCTGTGAACTTTCCGTTAGAGACAGTGAGGGCAGCGGATGGGGCTATACTCCAAGTAGTGCTTGCTGTTGCTCCCAAATTACCGGCATAGAAGTTTGATAGAATATCCTTTGTCTTTATGTCAATAACAGCATAATAACCATAATAGGAACCGGTTGGAGACATGTCGATACTGATGGATTCAAGTTCTTTGCCATACAGGAACTCCGACATGTAGTTGAAATTGGACTTATTTATAATCAAGCTTTTGCGACCATTGACAAGCAGAAGTATATTTTCATTCCCATTAACCATAATCTTCCCCTCCGCTTGATTATATGAAACCAATGGCATTTGAGAAACTAACATTCTCATGCTTTTGCTTGCAGCTAATGAATCGAGAGAAATATCGTATGAAATAATATTATCTCTGAATTTCAATGGTCCACGCTTAGCTGTTACGGCAATTGAATCAAGAATATATTGTACGTCCTGTCCATAGGAGTCAGACAATAGAGTTAGCAAAAGAATTGCCGGCAAGAGCAGCATTTTCATAATCAAACAAAATTTTATGTTTAATTGTACAAAATTAAAAAGTTGCAATGAAAAGTTGCAGGAAAAATGAACCTGAATTAAATGTTTCGGTTTGTATGACAAAAAATGGGGGTTATATATAAAAAAAACAGCACAACTGATTGGTTTTATCAAGTTATGCCGTTTCTTTTTGTGGAGAACAAGGGAGTCGAACCCTTATACCGCAACGTGGTTTATCGTATTGTGTATTAGCCATCTAATCAAATGTTTACGAATGGCTAAATATTGTATTATATTGCATTACTTTGCTAAAAAATGGGTGGTTTTTTGGGTGGTTATTTTGCATAATGAAGAAAAACATGTTATCTTACATTAAATCTAACCTCTACCATATATGTTAAGAAAGCATAGCCTAAATACAACTCTCACCCAACCTTACAAAAATGGAAGATGCTCCGTCATTATTCGCGTTTCTTGTTCAGGGAGAATAGAACTCTATACAGGTATTTCTATTAAGAAATCCGAATGGAATAATAGTCGACAACGAGTTAAACAAGGAGTAAAAGTAGATGGGATAGACTATAATATCTTAAATAAAGAACTCAATGAAATGGAAGAGTTTATCTCTGATTATTTCCAAAAATGTGCAGAAAGAGATACAAATGCATCTCTTTCAGATTTAAAAGAACGCTTTAATTATAAGTTTAAATCGTCTTCCAAATCTAAGGCAAATGAGTTCTTCTTCATGTATGATAGGTTTATTAAAGAAGAGGGTAGTAAAAATGGGTGGCAAGAAAATATAATTGGTGTTCAAAAGCGTTTGAAAGAAAAGATTAGAGTATTCAAACCACAGATATCATTTCCCGATTTATCAACAACCACCCTGGAGGCTCTGAAAGTTCATCTTTCTAAGGAGTTGTTTAATGACACCCTTATCAAAAACATATCATATCTTAAACAATTTGCGAAATGGGCTTTAAGCAAAAAGTGCCCCGTTAATGATGATGTATTCTCATATAATCCAAAACTCCCAAAGTCTAAGAAAGCAGTAAAATATCTTACATTGGGGGAGTTAGAGACAATTTACAACTTGGATTTGAGCCAAAGAGAAGGATTGGGACTCTTTCAACGTCCAATGGATGTTCTATGTGGTTTGGCAGAAGGTTAAAGGAAACAAGGACTTTCAGGAACTCCTTAAAGCCATACCTGACGGAGCCACCATTATTGAAGACACGTCTTTCAAGGGCGTTCCTAAGAAGAAACAGGACACAAATATCTTTTGGGGTGCAAGGAATCCAGATAGAAAGGACTTTGAAAACAAGGTTAAGAACATAGCCTCAGCCAAGGATAATCAGGAACGGGTAAATGACTTTGTTCAGTATGGTATCTATAAGGGGTGCAATGTGATGGGCAAAATCCTGATGATTTGTAGAAAATGCCTTATTGAAGGGACTGAGCCTGATTTTGACTATGAGTTGCTGAGGAGTAAGAACATATACCTATTAGGCAAACTTGTGGACTTCGGCAAGAAAGAAGAGAAGCCTCAGTATAGGAATGACATACTATTAGGTGTAATCGCAGGGGATATGATAGGTAGGCCATACGAGAGAAAGAAAGATGCCATCAAGACAACGGAGTTTCCATTATTTGAGAGGCGTTGTAAATACACCGATGATAGTGTCCTGACGATTGCTGTTGCTGATTGGTTGATAAATGACAAGAACCTGACTTGGGAGGTGCTTGCGGACAGGTTTGTCCATTATGGCACGAGATATAGGATTAAAGGACAGGTGTTTTTCTGAGCTATTTGCCAAGTGGCTTTTTGACGAGAACCGCCCATTGGGAAGGGTTTCAGAAAGCAATGGAGCTGCTATGAGGGTTAGCCCTGTCGGGTGGTACTTTGATAACGTTGATAAGGTTGAGGAAGTGGCTAAAATCCAAGCATCCTTGACCCATAATCATCCTGATGCCATACAGGGAGCACAAGTCGCAGCCGTTTCAGTCCTGTTAGCAAGGCAAGGCAAGAGCAAGGATGAGATTAAGTCTTTCATTGAAAGTCGCTTTGGATGGAACCTCAGCGTTGATTGGAATACATACAGGAGCGATTACGAGTGGACAACAAACTGCAAGAAGACTACTGAGGGGGCTTTAATGGCATTCCTGAATAGCACCGATTTTGAAAGTGCCATCCGCAATGCTGTTAGTTTGGGTAGTGATGCTGACACCTTGGGAGCCATTACAGGGGGTATTGCTGATGCTTTCTATGGAGGAGTGCCGAAGCATATCAAGAAGGATGTGCTTCGTAGGGCTCTCCCCGATGAGTTCAAAGAGATTTTGAAGAGATTTGCAGAAGCAATCAGATAAAATAATAACTTTGAGATAATAACAGATGAAATATATATGAAAAAACTACTATTATTAACAACTCTATTGGGATTCTCTCAAATAATTGTGGCTCAAAAAGATACAATATTTCTTCACTCAGGTACTAATATAATATGTGAGGTTATAGAAGGGGCTTCTACATGGACAAAATATAGGTATCCCAATGAGACTATGGTTAATACCATATCTGTTTCAGAATATCGCGAGATACATTTGGCAAGTGGAAGAGTGATAAAAGGGTCTGAACCGATTATAATATCAGGGATAGAAGATTGGAATAAAGTAGTCATTACCAATGTGCCTACACTTGCAGAAGGCCTTGATTTAGTGGATATGACAGAACTCCCTGCGTTTGTTTTAGAAGAGCTCCACTCCGTATATAAACATAATAATCATAATAACAACGAGTTTTTTCAGAAGATAGGAGCAAGTCGGTATTGTCATTTGGTTGTACTAACTGATGATTCTGTTTTGAGTGAGCGGATATGGACTGATGAAGGAGCTTTAAACATAAAAAAAGTCAAATACTATCGCTTTAAAGAGGTCCCTGTTGCAAAGTTGGATGACATAAACAAGGAGCGTTGGAATAAATATGTCGAAGAGGTTATCGAAAAGGCGAAATGGGAAAAAAAGAAACCAATGCATCCATTTTATGATAAATCCATTCTAAAATTGGATAAACGTGGGCAGAAGAAAGCGGTTAGTGATGTAGAATGGTATGTTGGGCAAAACATTGACCATGCATCCAAATTAGCGGATTTAGAAGAAAGTCAAAGGGATACAGAAATATTAAAGTCTTTGTGCGAAGAAATGGGCGACCCTCATTTTTTTAAAGATGCTATCAAAGCAATTGATAGACATATGAGAAATCAATTAAAAAAATTGGGAGGGAATATGTCAAATTAATTTAAAAGACTGAAAATAGCACATTGTGGCAATCTTGCCTTAACATATATATGAAACAAAACAGATATGTATCAAAATGCGTTAACCCCCAAAATAACGAATAACCTCTACGGCTATGAAGACAAAACAGGCAAAGAGGTTATTCCATGCATTTATAAATATGCTGAATGTTTCGTTAATGGCATTGCACTTATTCAAAAGAACGATTCTTACGGATGGATTAATGAGACAGGGAGGGAAGTAATACCATGTATCTACCAATATGCTGAAAGTTTTTGTAATGGGTTAGCCCTTGTAAAGAAAGATGGTTTGTGGGGATTG
Source organism: Bacteroidales bacterium UBA3709 (assembly GCA_002372015.1). Taxonomy (GTDB): domain Bacteria; phylum Bacteroidota; class Bacteroidia; order Bacteroidales; family UBA932; genus Egerieousia. The sequence continues at coordinate 19,499 of DFIA01000040.1, forward strand.
ATAGATGAAAAAGGGAATATTGCGGTTCCTTTTGGTTTTTACGAAGAATATAAAGGTTCTTATAAGTCTGATTATTTCGCAGTTAAAAAGAATGGATTGTGGGGTGTCCTTGATGAGAACGGAAAAGAATTGATGCCGTGTATTTTTGAAGGATTAATACTTGACTTCGATTGCATTCATGCAACTAAGTTTGGCAGATTATTTAATATTGGAATAGAAAAAATACTTAATTATTAGTCTTAGACAAAAAGGAGTAAATAATGTTAGAGTTAAAGCCACTAAGTTTTAATGAAGAGCACCATTATGGTAAGATAACTCTTTTAAGAAAAGATTTTGACAAGTATTCTGTGTTAGATGAGAATGGAAACACAATAGTACCTTTTGGTAAATACCAATTCATTGATGGTTTTGATGGTGGACTTGCAAGAGTTAGGAAAGTTATTGTTGACACAAGCGGTATAGATTATTCTCTTGGTGATGCGAACATCAACAAATGGGGTATTATCAATGAAAATGGAGAAGAGGTCTTACCTGTTGTCTATGATGATATTTGGAAGTTTTATAACAAAGGGCGTAATTCGACAAAAGTCGTCAAAGATGGTGTTTCCTCATTAGTGTATTTTAAAGATTTAAATCCTGCTTTTGTAGAACATGCATCATATCATCCAAGGCAGACTTATCGTGATTATGAGGTAAATGATACTGAACCTGATTATTATGACGACCCATTTGAGGAAAGGATTAACTATGATTATATGGGGCTTGATGCAGATGATATAGATGATGCCTTTGAAGGAGACCCAAGTGCTTATTGGAATATTGATTAAAAAATGGCTCAGGAATAACCCCTGAGCCATTTTCTTTTAAATCAAATCTTCTATCTTGGTTTCATCTTTCCGCCCCAAGGCATCCCAATATGCCTTGCACCCATTGCTGATTTTCTGACACCATTCAGAACTCCTTGGGTTTGCCTGATTATATCTCCTCAGCGATTGCCTAATCTTCTCCTTTTGCTGAGGAGACATCTTCTTTGATGTGCGTTTATAGATTTTTTCCTTCTGCTGAGGTTGTTTGGGCTGTGTTTCCTGCTTTCTTGTTGGTTGTACCATAGTTTTAAAGTATTTGTATTTGTTATTCTAAGTTTATTATAAATAGTAGGTAGTTGCCAAAAAGTTGAAAACATTGGGAGACTTAGGACGCCTATTTGTATGCCCACATAGTACATTTAGTTTCAAGATATTTCGGGAGGGGGATTAGCCCAAAACTTTTTGACTTTTGGCTGAGGGTGGGGGCAGATTTTTGATAAGACACAGATTAAATGCCTAAAAAGTATCATTTTAAGAACTAAAAAGTATCAAGATTTTGGCTAAAAATAAGGCAATCAGCATAAATCGGCATAATTGATAGATTTATAGCGGATTATGGGTATAGCGCCTACCATCTCATTGAGAAAGTGGCATTTAGTGGCTTTGATTTCTTGAAAAATACTCAGGAAATGGACTATGGTTATTTTATTGGTATATTTGTACAAAATACAGCGAAATGAAGGATTATATCTCAGAAATCTCATCCCCATCTATATCTCCTGATAACTTGTCAGGCATTGAAGTTCAGTCCTATTTGCGATTACTTGAAAGTGCAAGGCAGTCATTTATTGAAATTGTGGCTCAATACCCCAATAATGTGGTTAAGGCATATCTGAATGAGTTGATGGAAGCCAAGAAAGTTATTATTAAGCGTGGTTTTATTGGAAATGAGCAACCTGCTTTGGAGATGGTTCAGGCAGATATTAAAGAGGCTGAACTGATATATATTTTTTCCATCTTGGATAAAGGGATGATGCAATCTCTTGAAAAGACAGCCTCCTTTTTACAACAAGTTATAGGAGAAGAGCAACCGACAGAACCTCAGCCTCAGCCAATAATAGAGCAGCCTCAACCCGAAGAAAAGGATGAGAAGCAAAACGTTGTTGAAGGAGTAAAAGTAATAAGCGGAACACAGGGATTGGCTGATTACCTCGGTTGCAGTAAGAGCATGGCTTTTGGTATCATCAGTAGAGGGGTACTTAAAGACATAGGCATTCAATATATGGTTGGAAAGTGTTGGAAGTTCAATCGTGAAAAGTTGGATAAGTACCTAAAAGAGCATCCCGACTTATTAGCAAATGTGCGATGTAAGAGGTAAAAATGGGTGGTTTCTTGGGTGGTTAGGTATAAAAAAACAGCACAACTGATTGGTTTTATCAAGTTATGCCGTTTTTTTTGTGGAGAACAAGGGAGTCGAACCCTTGACCCCCT
>DFIA01000040.1:21921-29458 GCA_002372015.1 Bacteroidales bacterium UBA3709
CCACATTATCAGTGTGGTGCTCTAACCAAACTGAGCTACGAGCCTATTCAATAAGTCTTGCCAGGTGATTTTCTGACACCCACTGTATCAATGGGGTTGCAAAGGTAAGTGTTTTTTCCTTTTGTGCAAAATTTTTTGGGAAAAATTACGCCTTATAGGCTTTTTAGTACCTTTGCACACTACTACAAAATATTATGGGAAGGGTATCGCTATGGAAACTGGCTGCTGTATTTGCCAAGATTGGAATGTTTACACTTGGAGGCGGCTATGCCATGATTCCACTGATAGATCGTGAGATAGTACAAAAGCGCAAGTGGTTAGAATCGGAGGAGTTCTATGATATTTTATCTATAGCCCAAAGTGTTCCAGGACTGCTTGCTGTAAACATTTCCATCTTTGCCGGTTATAGAGTTCGCGGTAATAAAGGCAGTATTGCTGCCGCCATTGGCACCTGCTTGCCGGCTTTTATAGTAATACTCGCAATAGCTATTTTTTTTGCTGCATATCGCGATAATATATATGTAGAAAAGGTTTTCAGAGGCATCAGGCCGGTGGTAGTTGCCCTGATAGCAGTACCGGTGGTTGATATGATTCAGAAATCTCACCTGAACCTTTGGCGGGCACTGCTTGCCGCAGCAACTGTTGCCGCCATAATCTTTCTAAAAGTATCGCCCATTTACATAATGATAGTATTCTTTACCACCTTCTTCGGCGTTCGCTACATGGGAACACACAAAGCAGCAAGTAACACCTCTACGGTAGGCCAAATACCGAAACAAAAGCACACAATCGCTTCAAATACCATGCATAACGATACGTGTAAAGCCACACGCATTTCTGAAGCAAAAAGTTCACAAAATAATACGAATAACACAACTACAAACAACACAATAACAGTAGCAAACAAAATAGATAACAAAAAGGAGGGTAGCACATGATATTCCTTCAACTATTTTGGACATTTTTAATTATTGGGCTGTTTTCGTTTGGAGGTGGCTATGCAATGCTTTCTCTTATCCAGAGCAAGGTGGTTACAGAATATGCATGGATAACCGCCGAGCAGTTCACCGATATTGTTGCCATATCGCAAGCAACTCCCGGCCCTGTGGGTATCAATACAGCCACCTACATAGGCTACACGGTAACACACAACTTAGGGTACAGCGAGGCGGTTTGTGTATTAGGCTCAGCACTAACCTCGCTAGCTGTGGTTTTGCCTTCGTTTATAATAGTACTCTCTATCTGCTGGCTATATCAAAAGGTGAAGAAAAGCGGGTTGTTTACATCGTTAATGAAGAATATCCGCCCCATCGTAATCGGCATGATAGCAGCAGCGGCTGGGGTACTCATTACAAGAGAGAATTTCTTTCACTGGAGTAGCTGGATACTTATGGCAGTAGCATTTGTCTGCTGCAAATATTTGAAAGTACACCCAATCTGGGTAATTTTAGCCAGTGGCATCATAGGGCTGATTATCTATTAGTATCATCCTCCAATACAACTGCATCTTCTTCCGCCTCTACAACATTCGGTTCAGGTTTAACAACGTTAGCTCCAACATCCTCTGGTTCAACGGCATTTCCATCAGGTTCAATAGGTTCTACTACTATATTCTTGCCGCTCTCATAGTTTGCCTTTTCCTGTGCCGCCCTCTGAATACGCTTTGCAAAGGCATTAACCTTTACAGAAAACATTATATCTGCAAGGCCAAGAAGCATTAAGCAAGCTCCAAATATGATTGATAAAAGCTTGGTGCTCTGCTCAGTAAAGAAACAAAGTGCAACTCCTGCCGCAAATATCAAAGCCGGAGCAAGGAAGAACCAGAATCTTTCTCTAATACCCTTTGAAAAGCGGACGGTATGAATTATCTGCAATAATCCATACATGGCCAATATTATACCGAAGATAAATCCTATCATGTTTATAAAAACAGATGTTTTAACAAGCATGGCTATGCCGGCAATCAAAAACAACACTACACTCGCTAAAGAAATGATACTCAATCCCCTAAGATTTTCAAAACTATTGGTAGCCAAACCATAAACCACACTAATTACTCCAGAAAGTATCAGCAGAATACCCAATATCTTTATCAAAAATTCAGCGGCCCTGTCAGACCATACAACAAGGGCAATACCTATGAGAAACACTACGGCTCCCCTCAAAACATTTCTGAACATATCTATAGTATTTAGTCTTTACAAAGTTAGAACTTTAATTTAAACTGAGCTTGTTTCTTTACTTTTCTACGATTAACCAAGTAGAGCACACAACCCGGAATAGTAGCCAATAAAGTCAGCAATTTGCTTGGTGATTCTCTCAGGAATCTCGAATTACGACTACGGATAGAGTGGCTCACATAGTGAACATTAAGCATCAATCTGCGTTTAAAAGTTCTGGCATGCTGCATATCAAACTTGCGGACATAGGCAAACCCCTTAGGGTTATTCCAGTACTGCCGCCACATACTGAAAGAAGAGCCCTCCGGCTGGTAGTCCACCATAACCATTATCTGATTACATACCAGCAGATTATAGTCTTCATCTATCATATTGTAGAGCAATGCCAAGCCCACATACTTTTCTCCTTCAAATAAAGGATAAGGCGGATATTCTTTCACAATTTCGGTTCTATATACAAGCTTCTTATCGCCACTCCCGCCAAGCCTCTCGTAATAATCGCGAAGAGTAGTCTGCTTCAAATCCGAAGGAAATTCAGAACCTATAACTCTGCCAGAGGTATCTGCATCAAGACCAACTATTCCGGCTATTCGGTTCTTATCTTTATCGCGATAATTTTCTTTCCAGAAAGAGACAATTTTTTCCACTGCATCGTCTGGCATAAAATCGTCTGAATCTATACATACATTCAACTCCGTTTCTATGTTCGCATACGCCGTATTATGCGCACCGTGCATACCCTGATTCTGTTGATATATGTAGCGAATAGGTATTTTACCATCTGATACCCACGCCTCTACAAGCTCACGAGTATTGTCGGTAGAGCCATCATCCACCACAAGCCACTCAAAATCGTTACAAGTTTGCCTTAGCAAGCTCTCATAAGTTCTGCCTATGGTGTGCGCCCTATTGTATGCCGGAGTAAAAACAGTTAGCGTTTTCATATCGGACTTCTGAATAAAGATGTCGCTGAATAAAACCTCTCAAAGATTTAAACCATCAAAGATTTAATCCATCAAAGATTTAAACCATCAAAAGATTAAACCTTCAAAGATTAAATCCATCAAAGATTAAAATCCTCCAAAGATTAAAACCATTCAAAAGATTAAACCCTTCAAAGATAGCAAAGAATTGCATTGGAAAAGCACCGATGGTCAAGAAACTCCAGGTTCGTCTTCAAGATGCAACCGCACCTGAGTTCCTAAAAGAGCACGCTAACCAACACTATGCCCTTACCAAGCCATCAGGCCATCAATACCACAGGCTATCAACGCCCCAGAACTTGCTGGAACTGCCGCTTTGCACTCTTGCGGTTATACTTTTTCTTGCTTTTGGCAATACGCGTAGGTCGAGTAGAAATTAGCTTCCCAAACTTCTCTATCTCCAGCTGCCGATCAACAGCCTTTACCGTATCAATCACCGTTCTCCTCTTTATCCTTTTCATCTGATTGCAATAATTATCCGCAATTATATGCCCCCATATACCCTCCCGAAAGTTAAACCTTTCAGCAAAGATAAAAGAAAAAGACAAGCATATATTTACGCAAGGGTGTCCAGCACCACCGACAGACAGAGTACCGACAGGCAGGTAAATTCTCTCACCAACATTGCCAACACAATGGGCTATGAAATAGTAGGCATCTACAGAGAGCATATCAGCGGAGCCACCATCAACAAGGAAAGAGCCGTCCTGACAAGTTGCCTCAGCGATGCAGTTACTAACGGAATAGACATCATTCTTTTCTCCGAACTCTCAAGGTGTGGCAGGGCTATATGGGAAGTGCTTGAGACAATCAAATTCTGTGTGGATAAGAAGATAGACTTGTTCTTTGAGAAAGAGGGGCTGAGGTTGTTCCAAGATGGCAAGGTAAATTCTATTATGGCTATCTATATTTCTTGCCTCGGATTCTGTGCCGAGAAAGAAAGAGAAAACATCTATTTCCGCTTGCATCAGGGCAGAGAGCAGGCAAAGGCAAAAGGCGTCAAGATGGGGCGTAAAACGGGCTCAAAAGAAAGCAGAGAACACCGCGCTGAAAAGCATGCTGATGTTCTCCGCTATCTCAAGAAAGGTTGCTCAATTCGTGATACCGCCAAACTATGCAGTGTTAGTATCAGTACCGTTCAGAGGTTGAAGAAAGATTTCAGTTAATCTAAAATGAAAACATATTAAACTTGAAGATTAAGGAGGGTGTTTGTGATGCTACTTAAGTTTAAGGATAGACTTGGCTAATCCTTCAAAGCATTCACTAAAACCATCCTCGTAATTGAAATCTTTCCCCGAACCGAAACTATCAATGTTAATTAAGCATACTGTCTCGTTTGTCTTAATATTTATGATAGTAATAGTCCCTGTAACATAAAACTTTCCCTGTCCCCAAGTTCCCCAAAATGCTTGATGTCTTTCCAAGTCTTCAACCTTAAAAATCAGTTTATATTCTGCAGATTCATCAGCATCTGTAGTTACTGACATTCCCGATGAGACATCATTGAATACTTTTACAAAGCCCTTCTTCATTCTTTTAATCCTCTTCTCATAATCCTTTCCACACCATTCTTTAAAGTCTTCATCTTTTTCCCAAGTAGTATTAGAGAAATCGAACTCGATTAAAGCAACAGAAGTTTGCTTTAAACAATCTGTGTTGCCTTTTTTTACTTTCAGATGCTTGTCAGCAAAGCAGTATGTTGAAATTAATAAGGCACAAATGACTAATAGATACTTTTTCATAGATAATCAAATATTTGGCAAGACTTCTATGCCGATTATTATAAGAGAAACAACATGTTTAAAGTTTATCAGAAATCTACTCCAAGTCGAATAACCCAAGAATAGAATTTAACTTTTTCACTTCTTGCTCCATCAATTGGGAAATTGTGATAATTAAAACCAGCCGACAAGTCAAGGCCAAACTTCCTGCCAATACCAAAATGACATCCAATTGAAGGGCTTGCATATACACCCGTTGTTAAGTCATCTGCAATCTCTCCTGAATATGGTATTGAGAGTCCTACCTTACCTTCAAGGAATGGGGTTATTTTATGATTCAACCAATTGAATCTTACTGCGCCAAATAAATTAGATGTAACAAAACCATCTTCGCCAATTTTATCACTTTCAGTAAAACCTTGTGAACCAACTCCACCTCCTACGAATAACCAAGGATTAAACTGATAACCATGAGTAGTTTCTAATTCAATGAAAAAATTGTTATTATATGACCAATCACCAACTTCTACGTCACCCATTCCACCTCCAATTGTTACAAAACCTTTATATCCTCTTAGTCCCGCTTCTTTCCATTTTGCTCTTTGTGCGTCTTTGTTTTGTGCATTAAGTTGATTTGCATTAGCCCATAACAAGAATGATACAAATAACAAGATAATAGTTAGTTTTTTCATGATTTTTGTTCTTTAAGGACTTGGCTTCAAAGCCCTATTTATAAAAAACAAAAGTGTGAAGCCAATTTCATTTATTCTCGTAGAGGTTGTGGCAACCTAGGATAGGATAAACTACTGATACTTCACACTCGGCAGTATATGAAGCATCATCCTTAGAACAAGGAAGACACGACATAGTCATGCACGAGCAATCATATCTCCGTAGTCCTCTATCCTTGAAACTGCCACATTTCTACGAAAGGACAAACGAAAACACTTTCGCTATATGTCTGCCATTTATTAAATGACAATTCAAATATAGTGATTTCGTTGAATACAACACATCGCTGTGGAAAAAAAGCTTTATTAAAAAAAACCGATGGGATAGAGTAGCGTCGCCTTACGGCAAATCAAGACTGCTTGCTACAGGTACTTAATACCTCCTGTAATGGGACTTGACTCTGACAACCTTGCCGTTCTGAATGCGTTGGTGCGCTTTCACCTTGACAAGTTTCTCAACAACTATTCTTGTCGAGCATCGAATACGTAGTGTCTTTTTAGTTCTTCTTTTCATATGGATATATAAACTAGTGAGTGTAAAGACAAAAAGACTCGTATATCAGCACCTCCCATCGGTTAGACAAAAAAAGCAGGCATCTCTACACTTTTCAATGTTTCGATACCTGCTTGCTTCTCACTTGTTGTCATATCCATATGACACTACAAATATAGAGAAATCTTTCATAGTCACAATTTTTTCCAACATTTTTACCTAATATGTTTTGTTGACCTACTTATCAAAATGAGAATTAAAAAACTATAACCGCTGATTTTTCTCCTCAGTGATTTCGATGCAACCTGTCGGATAAGTTTTTATCAGATAAGTTATATCGCTGAGTAAAAATCTTTTATTACCTTTGGAACCGAGCCAGCAAGCTGAAGAAATAGATTGAGAAGTGAGAGTTTATTGAGGAGACTGTAGAGAGGGATTGTTAAAGAGAATGCAGAGAAGGAATATCTTAGAAGAAGAGAGAGATGAAGAAAGATTACTGGTTGATAACCACCGAGCACCTGAAAGACAGGCTGTGGTTCAAGGATGAAGAAGATTTCAAGGCGGGAATGAACTATGTTGCAGTCATGGCCGCAACAATGCAGGACATCGAGATTCTTGCATTCATACTGATGTCAAACCATGTGCACTTCGTAGCTGGTGGATTCCTGAAAGACATCGCTGAGTTTACAGACCATTTCAAACTTTTATACTCCAAGTACTTTACGCACAGATACTCTAAAAAGGAACTCCTGAGAAACAACAAAGTAGATTTCCAGGAGCTTGCCTGGGGTGACGAGTCTGTTGAAAGAGCTATAGCTTATGTTCAGATGAACAGCGTTGCTGCCAACCTCTGCCTGCAACCAAGCGGATATCCATGGGGCACAGGAAACTGTTTCTTCAACAAGACTTCTTTAAAAGGTCTACCGATTGGCTCATTTGCCATGAGGCAGCAGCGAAGAATCCTGCACAGTAAAACTGCCCTGCCGCCAAACTATATTCTAGATCAACGAGGATTCATATCCCCGGAATCATATGTAAACATCAAGTTGGTAGAACACATTTTCAGATCGCCTAACAGGATGAGCTTTTTCCTTCAAAACTCCTCCAAGGTCAAGAAGTCTTCAGGAATGGCAACACCAACTTTTTCAGACCAAATCGTTTTCTCAGCGATGCTTAATCTCTGCACCTCAGTATTCCATAAGTCCTCCTTGAAAGAACTTGAACACAAGCAGTTGGCAGAGTTATTGAATCAACTTAGGTACAGATTCTCCGCAGATTCCAAACAATTGTCCCGAGTCACTGGCATCGAGCAAGAAACCGTGTTGATGCTCTTAGACAGCTTCTTTTCAAAGCACGTTTGAGGAAGCTAAGCGTGGCTATCGACACAGCAGATGGGACGTTGGGCACATTTAAGCCCTTAAACGTGGCT
>DFIA01000040.1:29570-48171 GCA_002372015.1 Bacteroidales bacterium UBA3709
ATCGACACACGGATTGGGACGTTGGGCACGTTTAAGTGCCTAAGCGTGGCTATCGGCACACAGTTTGGGACGTTGGGCACATTTAAACCTTTAAACGTGGCTATCGACACAGCACATGGGACGTTGGGCACATTTAAACCCTTAAACGTGGCTATCGACACACGGATTGGGACGTTGGACACATTTAAGCCCTTAAACGTGGCTATCGACACAGCAGATGGAACGTTGGGCACGTTTAGACCCGGAAAGCGTGGCTATCGGTATCTCTAAAGTATTCGAGATATTGATGTGCGGAAACAAACTTGATTGGGAATAAAAACAAAGACGCTCCAGAAACCTGAAGCGTCTTTAGAGGGTGGCTGGTGGGTTTCGAACCCACGACCCTTGGTGCCACAAACCAATGCTCTAGCCAACTGAGCTACAGCCACCATATATGTCATTGGGGAAGCAAAGATAAAATCTTTTTGCCAATCTCCAATTACTTTTTCGCCAAATCTTTTCATTATCGGTAATCTTTTACTAAATTTGGGTTTTGCGATACAGCTCTTCAGTTGTAGGTAAACGAGATAAGGCAGAAGCTGAAAACGCACCTAGTAACTTAGCGATTGGGCGTGGTCGTGTCGGACTAAAACTAATAGGCGAAGATGAGAGAAGCGCACGAGAATTAACCGGCAGAAAATAGTAAGGAAACGATAATAGATTTTAATTTACAAACTATATGGCAAAAGAAATAAAATTCTCCCTTCTGTACAGGGATATGTGGCAATCTTCAGGGAAGTATGTACCTAAAGTAGCTATGCTTAAAGAGATTGCACCGGTTATTATTGAAATGGGCTGTTTCGACCGCGTTGAAACTAACGGTGGTGCTTTTGAGCAGGTTAATCTTCTCTTTGGCGAAAATCCGAACAAGGCTGTGCGTGAGTGGACTGCTCCGTTCAACAAAGTAGGAATTCAAACTCACATGCTTGAAAGAGGTCTGAATGCTCTCAGAATGTTCCCTGTTCCAGACGATGTAAGGGCTTTGATGGCAAAGGTTAAGAAGGCGCAAGGCACCAATATAATGCGTTCTTTCTGCGGTCTCAACGATCATCGTAACTTAAAAGGTTCTATAATACATGCAAAGGCTGCCGGCATGATTGCTCAGGCCGCTTTAAGTATCACATACTCACCTATACATACTGTAGATTATTACATGGGTATCGTAGATAAAGTTGTAGAGTATGGAGCAGATGAAATTTGTTTGAAAGATATGGCCGGCATAGGACGCCCTGCATTTTTAGGCAGATTGGTAAAGGCCATTAAAGATAAGCACCCACAAATCAAAGTTCAGTATCACGGACACTCCGGCCCTGGATTCAGCGTTGCCTCTATGTTGGAGGTAGCAAGAGCTGGTGCCGAGTACATTGATGTTGCAATGGAACCTTTGGCTTGGGGCAAGATTCATCCAGATGTAATTACCATTCAGGCTATGCTAAAGGATGCCGGCTTCTTGGTTAAGGATATAAACATGAACGCCTACATGGAGGCACGTGCTCTAACTCAGAAGTTTATAGATGAGTTCCTCGGATACTGGATAGCCCCAAGTAACTATCAAATGAGTTCTCTGCTTGTTGGTTGCGGACTTCCTGGCGGTATGATGGGCTCTATGATGGCAGATCTTAAAGGTTTCCAAGGCGCAATTAACTCCTCGCTCAGAAATCAGGGCAAGAAGGAGCTTGACCTCAACGAGTTAGCTGTAATGCTCTTCCAAGAAGTTGAATATGTATGGCCTAAGTTGGGATACCCACCATTGGTAACTCCTTTTAGTCAGTATGTTAAGAATACTGCACTTATGAACCTTATGCATACCCTCAAAGGCGAACCAAGATGGAAGACCATAGATAAAGATACTATGAACATGATTCTTGGCAAGATGGGTAAGCTACCTGGCGAACTTGCACCCGAAATTAAAGAGATTGTAAAGCAAAAAGGACTCGAATTCTACGAGGGTGTTCCACAAGATGCCTTCCCAGACGATTTACCTCGCTACATAAAGATGATGGAAGAAGAAGGCTGGGATAGAGGCCAAGACGATGAAGAACTCTTTGAATTTGCAATGCACGAAACTCAGTACAGAGATTACAAGAGCGGTATAGCTAAAGAAAGGTTCGAGAAAGAATTAGAAGCCAATAAAGCTAAGGCAGGAGCGCCTATAGTAATTACCCGCCCTGTAGTAGAAGTGCCTGCATTTGATGTAGAAAAAATAATTGCTAAGTATCCCGATGCCCAGCCGGTACATGCCACTGTCAAAGGCGAAGTTATCTGGGAGTTTGATGTGGCAGACAAATCCTCTGCACCGGCAGAAGGCAGTACGGTAAAATGCGGACAAGTTTTGTGCAATGTTCAGACATTCTACGGAATGGAAGAAATTATCAGCCCTGCAGACGGTAAACTCGTTGCGATTACGGCAAAACAAGGGCAAAAGGTTGTTAAAGACGAAATCATAGCCTTTGTACAATAACCCTGATTAAAGACATTGCGCCAACACTCAAACGAATATGCTGTGCGCAATGCCCAAACTACAGCACAAGAGCAATACATTAACCACTTGATTTAAATATGAATACCGACATCTGTATGTACAGATGCCGGTATTTGCTTTTGCATAAAAGAGCTCTGAGAAACAAGATGCCAAACAAACGTCAAAAACAGCAGAAACTACTGATGTTTTGGCTGATGCCGGCCGTTCACAATACCCAAACCAACACTGAAAACGATGCTTAGATAAGCAATAAAGCACCAAAGCTCTAACGAATACATTGTGCGAATGCTCAAATGGGACGCTGGGCACAATGTTCAAACGAGTATGCAAGGCAATGCTCAAACGAGCACGCCAGCGCAACGTTTAGACAATGTTGCAATGCGCTATATAAAACGCTTGAATTAAACCTGCTTGCCGGCTATATACATACAAATGCCGGTATCAAGTTTTCTGTTCAAAACCTTGCCGTCTATTTCAAAATAGTGAATCGGGAAAAGATTCTTAGGACGGATTAGATTAGCGGCCTTTATAAATTCTTCGTCACTCATTGTGTATGGAAGATTCTTAGGCAAAAATGCCACATCTATCTCCCCTTTTAGATACTGCGACCAGCTATGAGTTCTTACCGCTCCTGGTGCAAGTTCGTTCATTTCAGGTATAGGTTCTGTATCTCCTGCAAAATAAATATCAAAGCCTTGCATAGATATTATATACCCGTTACCCTCTCCCTTAATGTGAAATGGATGCCCGTTTTCTCTCTTACGCACTATGTTGTAGGCCGGTACGGCAGTTATGGTAAGTCCTATAGAAGAAACGCTTTCTCCGTTGTGCAATGTAATTACCTTGCAATGGCGTAACTTAGGAATGTTTAGCATATTAACAAGGTTGGTAGAAGGATCTACATTCAACGGATTGTTATCTAAGTCTAACTTTGGCAAAAGCTTTCCTTGTGCATCACGAGCTGTTCCGCTACGCAAAGACAACAAATCGTTTTCCAAAACGGTTTTTACGCCCGGACTCACAATGAATGTAGTATTAGGCATTGCTATCTCCTCAATAGCCTTAGTATCGTAATGGTCTGTATGAGCGTGCGTCAGTAGAATAATATCTGCCTTCTTGTAGCCTGTAAAATCAAAGAAATCTGAGCAAGGATCTACATAAATATGCATACCCTCCCACTCCATGTGAACAGAACCATGAGCCAAATGCTTGAGGTTAACCAGCCCCATCGGAGTATAAAAAGAACTATAAGTACCTGTTTTCATAATATTTTTTCTTTAATAATATCTTAACTCTATTTCGGCAACACTCACGATATCTGCTATTGCCGAATAAAATCTCTTATAAAGTTAAGTGAAAAAATCTGATATATCAAAACAATGTATATTTAACTCCTGCCATGCACCAAACTCCTGGTTGGGCAACAGCTCCATAGTCTGTATATTTTACGCCGCAAAGATTGTTTCCTTCAAAATAGAAAGAGAAATTCTTCCACAAGTATGCCAGGCGTGCATCTATAATACCATAAGGCTTGTAATTCTTGATTGTACCATCGGAGGATGTATAAGAGCCTGTTCTATCTTGAAAGCGATAGAATACAGATAATTTAACACTTGGTAATACTGCTATGTGCGCTGTTGCAACAAACTTATGTTTAAGATATTCGAGAGTATATTTACTCTGAATGCCAGGATCGTCTGCCTTAGATTGGCTGATGTGGCTGTACGATATTCCTATGTTTTCAATATCAAAATAAGATAGGTTTAAGCCTGGATTTACAGACGCCTGAAGTAATATACCATCTGCATTTATTTTACCAAAATTTACAGACCGCCATATACCTGCATCGCCATCTGCGGTATTTCTTATCCAGTCTATAAGATTGGTCATTTTATTATGATAATAGCTCGCTGAAGCCGTAAGCATTGTTGAAGAATATCTTAGCCCAACCTCCACTGCTGCAACCTCTTCCGGTTTCAGATGCTTGTCTGCCTTATGTCCTCCAACAGAATAATATAGCTCGGTGATAGAAGGCATTCTCAAAGACGAGTTGTACGAAGCAAATAGGTGTAACATCTTATCGGAATGCTTGTAAATAGCTACAGAAGCATCGATGGAAGGATATACTTTCATCTTCATTTCAGCCCAACTGTTTTTGATGGCAAGCAAGGCTGCCGATAATGAGAATCTATCTTGTATTATATTATGTTCTATGTAAAAACTTGTATTAGTACGATTAAGGCCATACTCATAGAATCTGTCTGTACCCTTGATACGTTTTGGTTTGCTGAGAGGATCGCCGAGATTACCGCTAATCAAATCTTCGTTTCTAATTTCTCCTCCAAATGCAGTAATGCCCCCTATCCACCTGAAATAGTTGTTGAGATTTGCCCCATATACATTGGTTTTATGGTAGTTAAAGGGGTAAGCCTCGGGGCGATTCCGGAATAGTTCAAAACGGTCTGCACTATAATTCCAATACAAAGTAGGACTAATGGTAAGTTTGCCTTTTAGGTTACGGGCTTTGATTGCCGAAAATGTTTTGAATGTATGTTCAAACTGCTCATCTGAAGATGCGTAGAATTTATTAGATCCAAAATCTTTATTACTCAAACCGGCAAACCAAGACACATCAACATCATCGTCTGTATAGCGGCCTTCATAAAACGCCTTAGCGGTTTTGTAGTCCATATTGAGGCGCTCGTTAGCTCCTCTGGAGTATCCATCGGAACGAGTATAACTGGCCGATAATGAATTTTTTAACGCTGGTACTCCATTCTTTTTCAATGAAGCTAAATCGTACTTAACTCCTGTAGCCAAATAACCATAAGACCCGCCTTCTATATTAAATAACAGGCGGTTATAATCGGCGATATGGGTTCTCACATTTACAGCTCCCAGCAAAGAAGAAGCACCTGTTATTTTGCCCGCCGGGCCACCAAGAATTTCGATACCCTCTACTTGCAGCACACTAATTGGCAGATCAAATGAATTGTGTGCGGTTTGAGGATCTGAGATATTTACACCGTTAAGCAAAATGGCAGCCTGTTCGCTATTACCGCCTCTGATGCTAACATCTGTCTGAGCCCCGATAGGCCCCCTTTGCCTAACATCCACACTGGCAGAATATTTAAGAATATCGTTGATACTTTGAGCCGGCGAATTTTGTATAACAGGCTTATTTACAGAAGTAATCATGCGTGCCTGCTCATGCCAGGCTATACGCACCCTCGTAGCCAAAACATTTACCTCAGAAAGATAAAGAGATGAATCTCTTCTGCTCAACGAATCTTCTTGAGTTTGCAAAGTGCTTTTATCCTGCACCTTATCCTGATTACGAGAACGAGCTTCTGAAACTGATAAAGTAGCCGTAGCTTGAGCAAATGAAAAAGCATTTGCTAAGTAAACTACCGCAATTATAACAACACCATATTTTATTCTCTTGAAAATCATATTACACATCATATTCTAAAAGCACAAGCAAGGAGACGATCAAATACTTGATTCATCTCCTCTCGCTTGTCGCACCTAAAGATGTTTATTTCACTGCAACTTTTCACTGCAACTTTTCTCGCCATGGCAAATCCAAGCAAGCTTGTTTTGCTCATTTGGCTTATCGAAAAGGTTTAAAAGGTGCTATTTATTGTTTTTTTTTACTATTTACCGGCAAGTTTCTTATAACCCTCGTAACGAAGTTTTGCGTACTTTTCGGTTTGAGCAAACAGTTCTTTTGCCTGCTCCGGGAAAGTCTTTATTAGGGAAGCATATCTTACCTCACCTTTTATAAAGTCTTGGAACTTACTCCAATCTGGTTCTTTACTGTCTAAAGTAAATGGATTGGTTCCTTCCGCTGCCTCTGGGTTAAATCTATAAAGATGCCAATAGCCGCAATCTACAGCCTTTTTCTCTTCTAACTGACTGTGGCCCATACCTGCCTTTAGACCATGATTGATACAAGGCGCATAAGCAATAATCAGAGAAGGACCATCGTAAGCTTCTGCTTCTTTTAAGGCATTGAGGAACTGAGCCTGACTTGCACCTGTAGCAACCTGAGCTACATACACATAACCATAACTCATAGCCATCATGCCAAGATCTTTCTTTCTTATTTTCTTACCACTGGTAGCAAACTTGGCTACTGCTCCCGCCGGCGTACTCTTAGAAGACTGTCCGCCTGTGTTGGAATAAACCTCAGTATCTACAACCAATACATTTACATTTTCTCCAGACGCAAGCACATGGTCTAAACCACCGTAACCGATATCGTAACCCCAGCCATCGCCTCCTATAATCCACTGAGAACGAGGTATTATGCAATCTATGTATTCTGCCACTGCTTTACATGATGCGCTCTTGCACTCCTTTAGAGCAGCAGGAAGAGCTTCTGCAATCTCTTTGCAAACAGCCACATCGCGATTATTTGCAAGCCACTTTTTGAGAAGTTTCTTAACTGTATCTGAACACTTGTCGTCTGCAACTGCAGCCTGTGCTCTCTCTTGCAGAGTTTCTCTCAATCTCGCAAACCCGAGTCTTTGACCCAATCCAAATTCTGCATTGTCTTCAAACAATGAATTTGCCCAAGCCGGACCTCTGCCGTTCTTGTCTTTGCAGTAAGGAGAAGATGGGAAGCTACCGCTATAAATAGAGGTACAACCAGTGGCATTGGCTACCATCATTCTATCTCCGAACAACTGAGAAATGAGCTTAATGTAAGGAGTTTCACCGCAACCTGCACAAGCTCCGGAGAACTCAAACAGAGGTTGGGCAAACTGAGAGGCTTTGATATTAGAATCCTTCTTCATTACCTCATCTTTATAACCTACCTTGCTATGCAGATAATCGAAGCATTTTTGCTGATCTGCCTGAGTATCGGCCGGTTTCATTACAAGAGCTTTCTCTTTTGCAGGACATACATCTGTACAGTTGCCACAACCGGTACAATCTGCCGGATCTACCTGCATTACAAACTTATAGTCTTTAAGATTTGCCTTACCGTCTGCAAGTCTGATAGCCTTAGGTGCTTTTGCAAGATCTTTCTCATCGAGCAAGAACGGACGGATGGCAGCATGCGGACATATTGCAGCACACTGGTTACACTGAATACAGTTTGCAGGAACCCATTCCGGAATCTGGGTTGCAATTCCTCTCTTTTCGTATGCTGCTGTTCCTGCAGGAATAGTACCATCTGCAAAGTTCTGGAATGCGCTAACAGGCAAATCGTTACCGCATTGAGCATTTACCGGATTTGCTATCTGTCTTACCCAATCCGGAGCAAGGCGATTATAGCTATCTGGAACAAACTTGCTCGGTGAGAGATTCTTCCATTCAAACGGAATTTCTACCTTAACATACTCGCTTCCACGATCTACAGCCGCATAGTTCATCTTTACTATATTCTCTCCCTTCTTACCATAACTCTTCTCTATCATCTTCTTCATTTCTTTTACGGCATCTTCGTAAGGAATTATGCCTGTAATTTTGAAGAACGCAGACTGAAGGATAGAGTTGGTTCTATTGCCCAAACCTATTTCCTCTGCAATTTTTGTTGCGTTTATGATGTAGAAATTAAGTTTTTTGCTAACTATCTGATATTTAATAAAATCAGGCAACCTCTTTAAGGTTTCTTCTGTATCCCAGAGGCTGTTCAGAAGGAATGTTCCTCCTTTCTTTATGCCTCTTAAAACATCGTACTTGGTAAGGTACGAAGGCACATGGCACGCCACAAAATCTGGTGTAGATACCAAGTACGGAGAATTTACCGGATTATCGCCAAATCTAAGGTGTGAACATGTAAAACCACCACTCTTCTTTGAATCATAATCAAAATAAGCCTGGCAGTATTTGCTTGTAGTAGAACCTATTATCTTGATTGTGTTCTTATTTGCTCCCACTGTACCATCTGAACCCAGTCCAAAAAACTTGAGTTCATAGGTGCCTGGTTTTGCCAAAGAAATTTCTTCTTTCTGAGGAAGTGAAAGGAAGGTAACATCATCTACGATTCCTATCGTGAAAGAGTTTTTAGGCTCTTTTAGTTTTAGATTCTGATATACTGCAAGTATCTGAGCCGGTGATGTATCTTTTGAACTCAAACCATAGCGTCCGCCTACAATCTTAACCTTACCGGCAAATTCGGTATCGGCCAAAGCTGTCTTTACATCTACATACAGAGGTTCTCCCACTGAACCAGGTTCTTTGCAGCGATCTAAAACAGCAATTCTCTTAACAGTCTTAGGCAGAGCTCTCAAGAAATACTGAGTGCTGAAAGGTCTGTAAAGTCTTACAACAATAACACCTACTTTCTCGCCCTTTCCTGTGAGATATTCAACTACTTCACGAATAGTATCGGTTACAGAGCCCATAGCCACCACAACTCTTTCTGCGGCAGGATCTCCGTAATAATCAAAAGGCAGATAATGACGGCCTGTAAGCTCGCCTATTTCGCCCATGTATCTGGCTACAATGTTAGGAACTTCTGTATAGTATGAGTTTCTTGCTTCTGTTTCTTGGAAATAAACATCTGCATTCTGAGCAGTACCCTTTGTAACAGGAGCATTAGGATTGAGAGCTCTCTTACGGAAAGCAGCCAATGCCTTGGTGCTTATCATTTTCTTTAAACCGTCTTCTGGAAGAACCTCTATCTTCTGAATTTCGTGAGAAGTTCTAAAGCCATCAAAGAAATGTACAAACGGTATAGAAGATTTGATTGTTGAAAGATGTGCTACCGCTGCCATATCCATAGATTCCTGAACACTTGCAGATGCAAGCATTGCAAAACCCGTCTGCCTTACGGCCATTACATCTTGTTGGTCTCCAAAAATACTGAGAGCGTGTGTAGCAAGGCTCCTTGCTGTTACATGAAATACGGCAGGAAGCATTTCTCCTGCTATCTTGTACATATTAGGAATCATGAGCAGCAATCCTTGCGATGCTGTAAATGTTGAAGTAAGTACACCTGCCTGAAGGGAACCATGAACAGCTCCGGCCGCTCCAGCCTCACTCTCCATTTCCACAACCTTAACGGTTTCACCAAAAAGGTTTTTTCTGCCGTATGCAGACCATTCGTCCACATGCTCGGCCATTGGAGAAGAAGGAGTTATAGGATAAATAGCTGCCAACTCAGAAAAAAGGTAGGCTACATGAGCCGCTGCCTGATTTCCATCGCAGGTAAGAAAGACTTTTTCTTTTGCCATGTTAATTTTATGTATTATGTATTTATGTTAGACTTATGTTAGACTCATATTTCTGTTCAAAGATAACAAATTAAAAGGGCCTAAGCAAAGCTATAATGCAATTTGTTTTAGAATTGCAGTAAAGTCCTTATTGCAAACCTGTTATCTTAGTCTGTTCAGGAGATAGTTTTTTAACAAGCCCCTGCAATACAGTTCCCGGACCAAGTTCTATAAACTCATCTGCCCCATCTGAAACCATCTTTTCTACAATCTGCGCCCATCTTACCGGATTGGTGAGCTGGATAAGAAGATTCTTTTTTATTTCCTCCGGATTTGAATGCGGAAAGGCATCTACATTCTGATACACAGGACAAATAGGCTTTGTAATAACAGCCTTTTCAATGGCCTCTGCAAGTTCTACCCTCGCAGGGTCCATAAGAGGAGAGTGAAAAGCTCCACCTACCTGCAGAGGAAGAACCCTACGGGCTCCCTTATCTTGCAATAGCTTTGCAGCTGCATTAACAGCCTCTATATCTCCGCTGATAACAACCTGTCCATGGGAGTTGTAATTAGCTGCCACAACTATACCGTTATTGCCTTTGGCAGTAACTTCTGAACAGACATCTTCTATAATTTTATCTTCCAGACCAAGCACTGCTGCCATTGTAGAGGGCTTTATTTCGCAAGCCTTCTGCATAGCAAAAGCACGCTTAGCCACAAGTTGCAAGCCTTCTTCAAAGCTCAACGCTCCTGCTGCAGTTAGGGCAGAGAACTCTCCTAAAGAATGGCCCGCTACCATATCTGGAGAAAAGCTTTGTATGCCGGCCTCCGCCGCCTTTGTACGGAACGCACTCTCTGGAGCGCACTCGGTCAGGCATTTAGATAGCACTACAGAATGTATAAAAATAGCAGGCTGAGTAACCTTTGTCTGTTTTAGGTCTTCTGCACTGCCGGTAAACATAACATCGGAAATTCTCCAACCAAGTATATCATTTGCTTTTTCAAACAAATCATGGGCAAGAGCCTCCTGTTCATAGAGATCCTTACCCATTCCGGTAAACTGGGCACCTTGCCCCGGAAACACAAATGCTTTCATTTTATATATAAGGTTTTAGTATTAACTTATTTTTCCACTACATCGTATTTGGGCAAAGATAAGAATATTTATAACTTTGCCATACCAAAAGGGCTGCAAACAGACGCTTTTTGTTCAAATTATAGCCCAGATAAGAGCTTTTGCCCCCGTAGTTTAACGGATAAAACGATGGATTCCGGTTCCATTGATAGGCGTTCGATTCGCCTCGGGGGTACAAACATACGGCAGGCGCAGGAAAGATATCCGGTCTCAGAAGAGATACACTATCATATAATAGAACATAAAGCCACAGGCTATCAGTTTAATCCCCGTTCCACACAAAAACCCTCCAAAAGCTCCAAGAGCTGGCCATATAGATGCAGATGCAGATTTGCCGGAAAAAATAGCCTCGGCCGCAAATGCGCCAACCATGGGTCCAAAAATTATCCCCAACGGCGCAAAGAAAAGCCCAACAAGCAATCCTGCTATTGCCCCTCTGGAGGCGTAAGGGCTCCCTCCGGAAACCTTAGCCAAGTATGAAGGTATTATATAGTCTATTACGGTTACAGCCACTGTAATAGCCAACCAAATCATAAGAAAGATAAGCGACATCGGTTCTCCTTCCGAATTACAGCCCTTGCCAAAAAAATATATCAGCAATAAGCCCACCCAACTCATCGGAGGCCCCGGAATTACTGGAAGTATGCAACCAATGATTCCTAAAAGTCCTAAAATTATAACTACTATAGCTATTACAATTGTCATATTAACTCCGGAACTCTTTCAGAATCTCTGATGTTATATTTATGGTTATCTATTGCTTTTTTATGATGCCGGAGCATTCTCCCCTAACTCCATTCTATTACCCCCGCATCTAAGGCCACTGCGCCTTACAGTAAGTTAATCATCTTCTACATAACTGTGGCTACACTAAAAGCTATTGCCTCTGCTGCGGCTGAGCCTCTTCTACTTCAGCTTCTTTCTGAACCTCTGCATCAGAGCCTGCAATCCGACCGCCTTGCCGAGCTTGTTCTTCTCTTTCCAAATCTTCTTCCCGAATCCTTATAGTTATACTTTGTGAGAGTTTTGTAATAGTATCATAGGTTTCTGGAAAGAACAGTCTTGTAAACTGATAGTGCGGAAATGGATGTTGCCTCAGACTCTTTCTCTGCGATGGACGTACTTTTCTGGTTGTTAATTCCATACGAGATTTAGGCATTTCATCGCCCCTCCACTTGAAATCTCTCAGTCGCTGCTTGTCTATCGGCAAGTTGTAAGTAGGTATTATATCGCTTTTTACATTTTCTATATAGCGAACCCTTTCTATATTTTGATTTACTATTCGGGCTGTAAGCAACTTGCATTCTTTCTGATTCATAAGGGTTACAGAGCTGTCTCTTTCTCGCAAAAATATCATTGCCTGCACCCCTCCCAAAGCATCGAACCTATATACATCATTATCGCGAAAGTATGCCACCATTTCTGTACTCTTTATCTGATGAAAATGCACAGAATCTTCCTGAGAAACTATAAAGGCATTCTCTATAAGGTTTGCTTTATAGATTTCGTTATTTCTGATGGATAATTGAATACTGTCTGCAGTAAACTGATTTTTATCCTCGTTCCACAATACCGGATTGGTATAAAAACGCGCAATACTATCTATTGTTGTATATATCAGAGAATCGCAAGCGCCTCTCAAATCGCTCCTGAATATTTTTACCTTGTTGTACACATTTATAAATGTTACTTTAGTGGTATCAGCACTGTGGGACAAAGCTAATGTGTCTGAAACCGAAACTGAGGTTGAATCGGATAGCACCACTGCACTGCGAGCCAAGTTTAATGTATCGGAACGTGAAACTGAGACCGAATCAGCCAATGCCCCTGCACTGCGAACCAAGTTTAATGTATCGGCACTTCCCTGCAGTGGTTTTAGTGTATCATTAGTTTTCTTGGGCTTTGGCGGAATTACCTTACCTATCTGCTCTTTATTTCTCTTGTATGCTTCTAAAAAACGCCGGTTTTGCTTGTCTATATCTACCAGTGGATCTATATCCGCAAGTTTACGCCTCTCCATTGCCTGCACAACCTCCATTGAGTCTATCTGATGCTTAGGCAGTTGCCACATTTTAAGGGTATCTCCTGCTATAAAAAGTGTATCGCGCTTATATACAGGTCTGCCGGTAAGAGTATCTACCCCCGTCTTTTCTTCAGAGTACATTGCCGCACTCGCTTTGTCTGTCATATAAACAACCATAGGGTCTGAGAAATAAGAACCCCTATCGCCCATAATTATAGCACTTTGGCTCTGATCTCTAACCTGAACATCTTCGCTAAGCACAGCATTGCCAGACTCTCTGAAATAATCTACCCAACCAGCCCAAAGTTCTTGATTCTGAGTGGCTATATAGTTATCGGCCTTTAATACCAATAACTTTCTCGGCACAGAATACTCTACGCTGTTAGAAAAAAGAGTATCTCGTCCTCGCCATGCAACCGTACGTTCGCCAAAAAAAGCAACTTCTATATCAGACCGATACTCTGCAGAATAAGACCTGACAAATATAGAGTCGGAATACATACAGACATTGTCATTGAACATAAAGATGCGTTCAGAAGAATCGTACATACCTTCCAAGCCTTCTATAACATCGCCTTTTTTAGAACGCATAGCTCCTCCGTTAAAAAAAGTTGCCACACTGTCTGCTGTATTATAATCGAGAAAACGAGTTTTAAGTTGATCGCCTTTCTTGTTGTATAATTTTACTTCCACTCCCCTGAACTGTGCTAAGTTTTCATCTGCCAGATATGTTGCAAACTCACTCACGAGATATGTATCTTGCTGAATTATCTGCACATGTCCCATGGCATCTATAACATTGGAATTTACATCCCAGGCAGCACTGTCGCAAAGCAAATATGTATTATTGTGCATAAATCTGGCAGGGCCTTTTACTATTCTGAATGGTGCTCCGGCAATTTCTGTCAGTTTTACGGCCTTGGCCTCTATCAAACGCACTAAACTATCTCTCCCCGAACCAAAATCCTGAGCTACGGCAGATGTAGGAAAGCCAAAGACAAAATAAAAGACAATGCAGAGAATTAGCTCTCTGCATATAGCCTTTATTCGCCTTATAGCTTTCTGTTCTAACATCTTGTAATACTTATACCGTTTTTCTTACGGCCGCTATTTAAGCCATCCTTTACTCTCAAACGGACAATCTCTAAACATCTCATCTATGCGTATAAAAGTAGCCTTTTGTTTTTCTTCTGTAAACTTACGAATGGCTTCTTGCTGAGCAAGATTGTGGGCATAATTCTGGATAGTTACAAAATCCCTGTCTATATCTGCCGTGTGCGACGGTATAATTTCTTCTAATTTTATAATCTTGAATATCACTTGTTTACCATCACTGTCCAAACTTTCAAAAGAAGTAGAAATCTCTCCCACCTTCATATCTTTCAGCATAGCATAGTCGGAAGGTTTTAACTGATCTTTCTCAAAATAAAGACTACCGGTATTTTCTTCAACCATTTTTCCGCCGTTAATAGAACTCTTAGGATCTGTAGAAAAGGTTTTAGCAGCCAGTTCAAAACTAATGCTATCTGAAAGTATTGCGGTACGTATGCTATCTAATTTCATTAAACATCTTTGCCTTTCTGCATCGGAATATTTGGGTTTGAGCAATATGTGGCGGGCATTAAACATATCGCCCTTCTTTTCTATCATCTGAATCAGATGGTAGCCATCCGGTGTTTCCACAATCTGAGATATTTGTCCCTCCTTCAAACTCATTGCAGCATCCGAAAAGGCTGGCCAAAACATATTTCTTGGAGCCATACCAAGTTCACCACCCCTGATGGCAGATTCTTTATCGTCTGAATACAAAGCCGCAAGAGAAGAAAATCTTTCTCCGTTTATTATTCTCTGACGAAACTCTAATAACCTTTCCTTAACGGCAAGAGCAGCTTCTTCCTTGGAAGGATATAATACTATGTGGCTCAACCTGTATTGAGTAGAAATCACAGGCAAAGATTCTTTGTCTGCCTTCTTATAAAAACGCCTGACCTCGCTTGGAGTTAGCGCAGGCACTTCAGAAACTATCTGCCGCTGAGCCTGCTGTATTAAGTTCTGTTCTCCAAGCACAGCACGCCAATCTTCTTTCAGGCGGAAAAGCGGCTTCTTGAAATACTCCTCTACTTCTTTCTGCCCGCCAAGACGATACATTATGTTATCTACCCTTTCTTGAAGTTCGGCCTCAACCATATCGGAAGAAACAATAAGGCTGTCTAATCTGGCCTGATTCAAAAATAGCTTCTGCTGAAGAGTCTGCTCGAGAACCTTGCAACGCATAGTTTTTTCCTCTGTTGGAGCCATGCCGTTTGCAAGCATCAACTGCACCTGTTCCTCTACTTGCGACAAAAGTATTGATTCATTACCTATAAGCGCTACTGTTTTATCTATCAATCCATTTTTATACACTTGCGCAGATACTTTAACGGGTAAAGACAGCACCAACAGCACTGCACAAAAAGCAGATATTTTTCTTAGAAACATATTATAGTTTTATTCTTTATGAGCTTTAACGCTCGTCTGGTTTCTGTTTATAATTCTCGGCTGTAATTAGGAGCCTCTCTTGTAATAGTTACATCGTGAGGATGGTTCTCTCTTACTCCGGCCGAAGTTATTTTTACAAATTTGGCAGAACGAAGGGCTTCCACATTTTTTGCACCACAATAGCCCATACCTGCACGCAAACCTCCTGCCATCTGATAAATTACCTCGTTAAGCTGCCCTTTATAAGGAACCTGCGCTACTATACCCTCAGGCACTAACTTCTTAATATCGTCTTCCATATCTTGGAAGTAACGGTCTTTACTGCCCTGCTGCATAGCCTCTAAAGAACCCATTCCACGATAAGACTTAAACTTTCTTCCGTTGAGAATTATGGTTTCTCCCGGCGATTCCTCTACTCCTGCAAACAAAGACCCTGCCATAATAGTGCCTGCTCCCGCAGCAAGAGCCTTTACTATATCTCCGGAATAACGTATTCCACCATCTGCAATCACCGGCACGCCAGTACCTTTAAGAGCATGTGCAGCAAGCATTACCGCCGAAAGCTGCGGCACTCCTACGCCTGCCACCACCCTTGTGGTGCAAATAGAGCCCGGCCCTATGCCAACCTTTACTGCATCTACGCCACACTCCGCAAGAGCTCTTGCTCCCTCTGCCGTAGCCACATTACCAGCCACAATCT
This sequence comes from Bacteroidales bacterium UBA3709, assembly GCA_002372015.1. GTDB lineage: Bacteria > Bacteroidota > Bacteroidia > Bacteroidales > UBA932 > Egerieousia. Next base: position 45,597 of record DFIA01000040.1, read on the forward strand.
GCATTTTAGGAAATGTCTTGCGTACGCTTCTTAATGTTTTAAGCACTCCCTCTGAATGTCCGTGAGCCGTATCTATAACAATGGCATCTACTCCTGCTTCTGCAAGCAGTGCAACACGCTCGTTCACATCTGCCGTAACTCCCACTGCAGCAGCAACCATCAGCCTCCCTATTTCATCTTTGCTGGCATTCGGATTATCTTTTATTTTGGTAATATCTTTATAGGTTATCAGCCCAACCAATACGCCTTGCTTATTTATCACAGGCAGTTTCTCTATTCTGTGCTTCTGAAGAAGACGAGTAGCCTCGGCAAGATCTGTACTGGTTGTAGTAATAAGATTTTCACAAGTCATTACTTTTCTAATCGGTGTTCTCCTATTACTAACAAATCTAAGATCGCGATTGGTTACTATTCCTATGAGTTTTTTGCGAGAATCTACAACAGGAATACCGCCTATATGATTCTCTGCCATAAGCATCAAGGCATCAGCTACCAAAGCATCGGCTGAAATGGTTATCGGATCTATTATCATTCCGTTTTCTGCTCTCTTAACCTTTCTTACCTGATCTGCCTGTGCCTCTATAGTCATATTCTTATGTATAACCCCTATCCCTCCTTCTCTGGCCATTGCTATGGCCATATTATAGTCTGTTACTGTGTCCATTGCAGAAGAAACGATAGGAACTCGCAATGTTATCTCTCTTGTAAATTTTGAAGAAATATCAACCTCCCTTGGGAGAACATTGGAGTGGGCCGGTATTAATAAAACATCATCGAATGTAAGACCTTCAAGAACTATCTGATTAAAAGCAGCATGAGCTTCTTGCTTAACAGCGGTGGAATCACCTTTTTTTAGGCCTTTAGAAATTTTCCGGCCTGATAGATTTGTGTTTTTGACTTTCTTCTGCATAGAACTAAGTGTTATTTTAATTTAATACAGATTCCTGATAAATTTGGCGAATATACTCAATTCCGCCAAAAGCCACAAGTTGCAAACCAAAAAGTTGCAAAACTAACCCAAAGTCAGATTCAAAGTCTATTGCTTAGCCGCTGCCGGAGCATTGCTAAAAGTTCCTGATAACGAATAAGTCCCCAACTTTTCTGCAGGGGAGAGAGGTATCGTGGAGGAACCTCCGATGCAAAGCGGTCTATATAGATATCTGGCCTTAGACGGCTGATGAAATCTGCTATAAAATCTATGTAGCTATCAAGCGTAAACTCGTGAAAATCTGCTCTGTGGGCTTTAAACTCCTGTTCCATTGCCGTGCCGCGGATTATTTGTAACTGGTGGAACTTTACGGCAGTAAGCGGAAGGGAGTTTATTATCTCCGCCTCCTCTGCCATCATACTCAGCGATTCGCCCGGCAGTCCAAAGATAAAATGTGCACACTGGGTAAGCCCCCTTTGGGCAGTCAACTCCACCGCCCGCTTTGCACATTCAAAGTCGTGCCCTCTGTTGATACGTTTCAGAGTCTGGTTGTAGCAGCTCTCTATGCCATACTCCACAATCACAATCTTTTTCCCCGATTCTCCTATAGTAGTTCCTTCTTGGATGCCGGCTAATAGATCAAGCTTTTCCTCATCTATGCAATCTGGCCTCGTTCCCACAACTATACCTTCTATCAGTGGATGGGAAAGTACTGTTGCGTACAATTCCCTAAGCTTCTCTATGGGGGCGTATGTATTGCTGTATGGCTGAAAATAGGCAATATACCTCTGTGCATGCCGGTATCGCACCATGTGAAATTCTATACCTTCTTCTATCTGCTGAAAAAGAGGCTTATCTGGTGTACAGTAGTTTGGATGAAAGGCATTGTTATCGCAAAAAGAACAACCTCCAACTCCTTTGCTGCCATCGCGATTAGGGCAGGTAAAACCCGCATCCACAACCACTTTCTGAAGTCGGGCACCATATTTTTTGCGAAAATATTCAACAAACGAATTTAACTCTGCCATGGTAAGAACTAATCATCACAGCTAATCCGGCGGTAAAACTCATCCCTGTCTATATTCCTATAAAAGAAATAAACAGCAGCTTAGTTTCTTACACGATAGAACAAGATGCCATCTATATATAAAGCGTCCAATTCTCCAATATATGCAACAGAGTGAGACATAGGAATATCTATGCTTCTTTCTTGCGATACCAGAAGATTGCCTTTTTCATCGTATGCAGACTTGGTATAATCCCACTCTCCTTTGTTTATCCAAACATCTTCTATATCACCATAATATCTTGGATTCACAGCATCCTTATCTAATGTGTATAGTTCTATGATTTCTCCATTTGTAGTCAAAGGCTCCTCAAATATTTCTTCTGAGAGAAAGACGCTAAGAACATAGCCATTGCCTAACTTGTTCTGTAAGTCTCCCGACGCTTGCTCGTATTGTTCTGAATCGTAATTATAGATATAGAAGAACTGACCGTTTATATTAGACTTAAACACAGTAGCAGTGTTGCCATTATCGGCCTTAAAAACAGCCCTGTTTCCAATCAGTTCCTTTGTCAGTTGATTCTGTTTGTAGATTTTCTTTTCGGCCTTATGCTTTGGAAATAGGAACGAGCCATACTCAA
>DFIA01000040.1:48217-53870 GCA_002372015.1 Bacteroidales bacterium UBA3709
GAGCCATACTCAATGCCGTCTTCGGCTTCTTTTACTGCAAACTTGTAGTTGTCTGCATCATAGTCTAAAACAGAAACTTCTCGATAGTTGTCGTCGCAGATTAGCTCGCCTTTCTTAAAATGATATGATCCTGCCGTATCGCCAAAATCTTCTGTGGCGTAGTAAGCTGTTAATGTGCCTGCCTCCGGCGTTTGAATAGGAGAAGGAGCTGCATGCGCAGATGGAATGTCTTTTGGCTGTTCAGACTGGTGAGACTGAGTTGTGGAATCCGACTTGCAGCATACTGCCAACGCCCAAACCACAAAGATTACAGATAGAGATAAAAAATTTTTCATAGTATGTTACGAAGGTTTTCTTATGTTTATATAACCTTGCAAATGTAGGCATTTTTGTCTATCCTCCTGCATATATGCCAATGGTGTTGATATATAGTCTGCATGGGAACGAGGGTTGTTGCGGCAAAACGCAAAGAGTGCTGTGGAGTGCTTCTTTACGATAATTTTTAGTACATTTGTCTGTATAAAACGATCATTGCTATGAAGAGAATCTGTCTATTGCTTATAGCACTTCTGATAAATATCTGTGCCTCTGCCCAAGAAATAAGTTTTCTTTTTAACAGAATCAACAAAGAGATTGAGAACACTTATGCGCCAGACCAAAGAGACAAAACATACCAAGTGTCTATGGTAGAAAAAAATGGTAAGCTAATTCTACTGGGCTCTACAACAGAAAAAGCTGCCATAGAAGCGTTGGTATCGCGGCTCGCAAATGCCGGTATTACAGCAGAAAACAGAATAGAGCTTCTGCCGTCTGAAAGTTTGAGGGGCAAAACCTACGGAATTGTTTGCATGTCCACCGCAAGCTTTAATTCCGAGGGTAGTTTTAGTGCAGAGAGCGGCACTCAAGCACTAATGGGTATGCCGGTAAGAATTTTGGAAGAAAAAGATGGTTGGTACCGTTGCATAAATATGGAAGGTTACACCGCATGGGTAATTACTCGCAGCATAACAGCCATGACAGAAGCAGAATATGAAGAGTATCTTGCCAAACCTAAAGTGTTAGTAAACACCAAATACTCCACTCTTTACACAAACGGTAACTCAAACAGTCTGCCCGTAAGCGATCTTGTGTGGGGCAATATTTTGATAGACGAGGGCAAAGTTGGAGCGTGGAGAAAGGTTTCTGTTACAGACGGCAGAACGGGTTATGTACCTAACTCAGATGTAATAGGGTTCAACGAATGGATAAGCAAAGCTCACCCAACAGAAAAGAATATAGTAGAAACCGCTAAACAGTTTTGCGGCTTCCCTTATGTATGGGGCGGAACTTCCATAAAAGGAGTAGATTGCAGCGGCTTAACAAAGAGCGTATATTTCCTCAACGGCTATGTTCTAAGAAGAGATGCATCGCAGCAATGCAAAACCGGAGATAGTGTAGATGTTCACAAATTTGTAGAAGGCACATACACAAAGGCCGCTCTCTCTAACCTTAAACCGGGAGACCTTCTGTTCTTTGGACGCAAGGCTGAGAACGGGCGTAAAGAAAGAGTTACTCATGTTGCCATATATATGGGTAACGGCATGATTATTCATTCCTCTAACATAGTGAGAATTAACAGTATGATTCCGGGAGAAAACGATTATTATACCGGAGCAAAAAGGCTGCTTAAAGCTCGCCGAATAATTGGAACTGCAGATAAAGGCAAGGGTGTGATAAGCGTAAAAAACGCAGGACTTAGCAAGTAGCAAACCTCTTTATTCTAACACACAGATAAATTTCAAAAAACACACAAGATGAGCAACAGAAGAACATTTTTGAAAAGGGCTGGATTGCTTACCGCAGCAGCCGCTATTTTTAGTCCTGCACAGATTTTTGCACAAGCAAAAGGAGTTTCAAAACCTTCTGGCAAAAAAGAACTTGAACTCGAGTGGTGCCCTTTTACAGCTAAGATGAAGCATGTATTTACCATTGCCAACTCATCTCGTTCAACTACCCCTATTGTACTTACCAGAATTACCTACGACGGATACACTGGCTATGGAGAGGCAGCTATGCCTCCTTATCTTGGAGAAACAACAAATTCTGCAATAGACTATCTAAAGAAGGCCAGGCCGGTGTTGAAAAAGTTTAAAGATCCGTGGATGATTGGCGCAATTATGGAAGAAATGGATGCTATCACCACAAACAACTGTGCAGCAAAGGCTTCTATAGATATTGCACTTCACGATTTAGTTGGCCAGATGCTCGGCCAACCTTGGTGGAAAATTTGGGGATTTGATGCTACAAAATGCCCTTACAATTCTTTCACCGTTGGTTTAGATACTCAAGAAGTTGTTAGAGAAAAGGCTAAAGAGGCTGCCTCTGAAGGACATTTGATTAAGGTTAAGCTCGGCAGAACAGAAGAGCAAGACAAGATGATGATTAACACCATACGGGAAGTTACAGACACAACTATATGCATAGATGCCAACCAAGGTTGGAAAGACAAACACTATGCTTTAGATATGATAAACTGGCTGGCTACTAAAAATGTGAACATGATAGAGCAGCCTATGCCAAAACTCATGTTAGACGAAGCCGGCTGGCTTACAGAAAGAAGCCCACTGCCTATTATGGCAGACGAAGCATGCCAAAGGCTAACCGATGTGCGCAAACTATACGGGCATTATTCAGGAATTAACATTAAACTGATGAAGTGCACCGGCCTTCATGAGGCAAGGGAAATGGTTTCTTTGGCTCAGGCACTCGGCATGAAACTTATGATAGGCTGCATGACAGAAACTTCTGTTGCCATTGCTGCCGGTGCTCAGATAGCCCCTGTATGCGAATGGACAGACTTAGATGGTAATTGGCTAATATCCAACGATGTTTTCCACTCCTCTACAGTAGAAGACGGTAAAATTGTACCTTCTTCTGACCCTGGCCTCGGCCTAAAGATGAACAAAGGAGCCAACCTCAAATATACATCCCAAGAATAAAATTCTATCTTTAAATAAGGATTAGTTTGCACAGGCCGCAGATAGCGGCCTGTTTGTTTTTTAGGTCAAAAACGGTATCTTTGCATCTAATTAATTCGCAAAAGATATGAATCTTAGAACTATTAAGAAGGATGTAGAATTCCTTATTGCAGAACTCGTAGATGATTGCTTCATCTATCTTGAACTTAACGGAGAAGAAAAAGTAGAACAAGTTGGAGAAATTATTGGAGAAGCTCTCGACTTGCAAGACAACCTGATGGACAAAATCAATCATCGTCCGGCCGAAGCACAGCCAAATAAATACTACAAGGCTATTAATCAGGAGTTATTTAGCGGCATAGATAACCTGTATGAAAAGCTTAGTGCTCTCAGTAAAAAGAAATAGCCTGCCCTTTAATGATAAAATAGTTTGATTATGAAAAACATAGTTACAATATCGTTTGCGGCAGTAATAATTTTTCTGCTTATGGGCTGCAACAGTGGTACAAAAAGTACACCTTCCAGCCAAGAAGAAAGTAAAGATATTGCTATGAGCGATACTGATATGCCTGCAGAGCAAGTTGTTACAGAAGATATTGCCCAAAATGTACTCAAACTTATAGACAGATCGCTTATTCCAAGCCAGATCACAGAGCAAGAGCTCGATGAGGCAATGAATACTGTCAGAACTTTTGACGAATATACCACACCCATGAGCTTAAACATCACCCATGCAAATGATGGAGTGTACAACATTGCCTACATAAATTGCTATCCTATGATGGATAACAAAAGTTACTATGTGCTCATGCATACAGAGGCCGGCGTAGATGGTACAGTTCTCGAAGATATAAAGACATACATATACAGAGACGGAATCCTCATGGAAGAAGATGTGCCTTTTAAGATACCTACCTTCAACGAATTTTTCTCTGGCGTAGAAATTCCGGCCGAACTGCAGTCAGACTTAAATACGTTCAAAAAAGTAATGGCTAAGCAGAAGAACTTTTCAGGCTTCGATTTAAGATTTGGAGAACAAGACCATGCTGTTCTGCAATTCAGGCCAAGTTATATTTTTTCAGACGAGATCTATGAATTAGCCAAACCTATTGAATATCAGTTTAACGGAAACACTTTTGTGCGGATGTAAACACCGTTCAGGGGTAAGGAAATGACCCTACTATTATACAAGCTGCTATTATAGGCAGCTTGTTTTTTTATAACTTATAGTTTTTAAGGCGGGCAGCAAGCGCTTTTTCTTTGCCATCTGTTATGGCATTCAAGAGAGCATGGAACCTTGGGCTGTGGTTAGGATACACTAAATGGCAAAGTTCGTGAGCTATTACATAGTCCATAAGTTCTTCCGGCAGCCTCACGAGGTTCATATTCAGGTTGATATTCCTAAGCGTTGAGCAGCTTCCCCAATTGGAAGAATTGTTCTTGATTGCTACACGATTATACCTGAAAGGGTCTTCCATTATATTACCGGCACTATCTCTTATTTTTACTTTCTGAGTCATTAACTCATACATCTGTCTTGTACGCTGCGGAAGTATTGCATGAGCCTGCTTGTTTATCTGATAATCGGATGGCATTCCGGCTTCATGTGCAGACTTTCTGCGCTTTAAGATTTCCATACGCTTGGTGGCCATCTTGCCGCCAACAGAAAAAAGAAAACGCTCCGCTTCTTGATACGACAAATAAACCGGCAGGGTAACTTTTATCTCTCCTTTGGAAGATATAATTACCCTGATACTGCGGCTTTGAGGATATTTGGTGTAAGTTACCTCTCCAAGGCCATTGTCGTATTTTACAGTCATCGTCTGCATACCAATGCAAAGTTATAAAAACTATAAAAGTTAAAAGGTAATGGCCACGCCTTGGAGTTTGGTACTCTGTACCGGTCGCTCAAGCGACTTTTTAATCGCACTCTGGTAGATTTTGAAAAAAACGGGAATATTTAATTGAAAATATAAGGAATTTTTATATGTTTGTACCGTAAACAGAAATGCCTATGTATTATAATAGACTAATAGAAGAGACTATTGCATTAAAATTGAAGACCTCTGGTGCTGTAGTTGTGGCTGGCCCAAAGTTTTGTGGTAAGACTACTACGTGCATGCTTTTCCAAAACAGTTTTGTAAAACTTAACACAAAACAGTCTATCATGATGGCTAAAATGAATCCAAAGGGAATCCTGAATGGAGATAAACCAAGGCTGATAGATGAGTGGCAGAAGGCTCCGGATATCTGGAATCATGTGAAAGATGACCTGGACTTTAACTATGAGTTCGGAAAATATATACTGACCGGTAGTTCAACCCCCGCAGACAAAACGGAAGTGCTTCATAGTGGTGCCGGGAGAATTACGCCATTGAACATGCGACCGATGACGCTTTGGGAGTCGAAAGAATCGAAAGGTACGGTGTCTCTTAAAGACTTGTTTGATGGTGGACAAAATTTCCCATGGGATACGAATCCCGACTTTACACTGGATGATGTGGCATTCCTGCTATGCCGTGGTGGATGGCCTATATCTGTATTAGCACAGAGGGAGATTGCTATAGAAATAACAAAGAACTATTACAACGGGCTGTTTGTATTTGAAGACAGCGAAAATGAACGCTTTAGAAATAAGAAGCCGGAGGTTCTCAGGATGATTCTAAGGAGCTACGCAAGGAATATTTCATCGGAAG
>DFIA01000097.1 GCA_002372015.1 Bacteroidales bacterium UBA3709
GTTTTGAAGATGCGAGGGAAGAATTCGTTGGTGACGCAGATGCTGGGATAGGTTTTACCATCTTTCAGCAGGATATTATAGCGAGGCTGGTTTTCCTTAATAAGGTTGTTCTCCAAAAGAAATGCATCTTGTTCGTTTTCAACAACGGTATATTTTACATCTGCAATTTTGCTTACCAGAACTTGTGTTTTAGCATTTAAGCGGTTTTCTGAAGTGAAGTAAGAACTTACTCTTTTTTTAAGATTCTTTGCCTTGCCTACATATATGATTTTTCCGGCAGAATCCAGAAACCTGTAAACTCCTGGCTCTTGCGGCAGCAGGGATATTATCTCCTTTTTTATTGTATCTTTGTCCTTAGTTGGCATAGTGCTATGAGTGCAAAAGTAATCAATAAAAACGAAGTAAAGAAGTCGCTGAAGATACCAGGACTTCCGGGCAATCTCGTGGCAGCCATGACGATGAAAATAGCAGGGCTCGACAAGTTGAATGAGCTTTATGACCGTCTGCAAAATTATAAGGGAGTGGAGTTTGCCGACAAACTTATGGAGGCATTGGATGTTACTCTTAATGTAAATGCAGCAGGTTTGGAAAACATCCCTAAGGAGGGTGGGGTGGTAATTACATCTAATCATCCTTTTGGAGGTTTGGATGGCATGGCGGTACTTAGCATATTAGGGCATATAAGGCCGGATGTAAAAATCCTTACCAATTTTGTATTGTCCAAAATACCCAACATATCAGAACATTTCATAGCCGTTAATACCACCTACGGCTTTGGCAGGTTTACCACATCTTCCATATCCGGGCTCCGGCAAGCAGAGGAACATCTTCAGAAAGGAGGAGCACTGGTTCTTTTTCCAGCGGGAGAGGTGTCTTCTTGGAATACTCAGGGAAAGGTAGTTGAGGATGCAGAATGGGCAATATATCTGTGTAAGCAGATTCGCAAGTCTAATTGCCCGGTAGTACCTCTGTATTTTCACGGAAAAAATTCCAAGTATTTTCAGTGGTTGGGCCGGATAAGCACCAAACTCAGCGATCTTAGATTTACAGGGGAGCTTTTCGATAAAAAAGGCAAAGAGATAAAAGTAAGAATAGGCTCTTTGATTCAGCATTCTGAGTTGGCTAAATTTCAGGATGATAAATCTGTAGCCAAGTTTCTCAGGAGCCGCTCCTACCTTCTTGAGGCAGATGTGTATGAGAAAGATGAGAGCACCTATACTTGCAAGCTGATAGATCCGGTTCCGGTTGATTTGATTCTCAAGGAAATGAGAGAGAATCCGGCGAGTCATCTTTTTGATGTAGGCTCACTTTCCTGTTACCTGTTCTCTTATAGTCAGATACCTAACCTGATGAGAGAAATTGCATTGAGACGGGAAGAGGCTTTCAGGGCGGTGGGAGAAGGCACAAATAATGCAATGGATACAGACTCCTACGATGAATACTATCTGCATTTAGTTCTGTGGGACTATGAAAATCAAGATCTTGTAGGAGCATACAGAATAGGGCTTGGCAAAGAGATATTGGCCCAACGTGGATTAAAAGGATTTTATACCGATTCTTTATTCAGATACTCAGACAAGTTTTCAGAAGTGCTCTCTAAGAGTGCCGAACTCGGGCGTTCTTTTGTGTGCGTTAACCATCAGAAAGATACTCTTGCCCTGCTATTATTGCTCAAGGGTTTGTTATATACAATGGTTAAATATCCCGAGTATAAATATCTGATAGGGCCCGTTAGTATAAGTTCTTGGTATCCTATGCTTTATAGAAGCATGATGATATATTATCTAAGAAAGTTCCATAGCAATCCAGATTATGCACAAATGATCAACCCTAAGAATCCGTTTGTTCAAGACTTTGGACGGGTTGATGCGGAGGCTCTTTTGCATGGAAAGATGAATAACTTAGAGGCATTCGACCGCTATCTTCTGAAAATCAGCGGCGGGCAATACAGACTTCCGGCACTTTTGAAAAAATATATAAAAATGGGAGCCAAAATTATAGAGTATAATGTGGACCCGGATTTTAATAATTGTGTAGATGGTCTTATAATGCTGGCTCTGGAAGACATACCAACAGACGATATAGATTCGTTGTCTAAAGAGTTTGAAGACAGAACCCCTATATACAGAAGGTTCTATGGTAAAAATCTGTAAAAGAAGCTTGATCCTAAATATATTTAGACCCTAAGGAACAGGGTCGAAACCGCTTCCTCCCCATGGATGGCATCTGGCAAGACGCTTGATAGCCAAATATAACCCCTTGAAAGGTCCGTATTTGCGAAAAGCCTCAAGGGCATATTGCGAACAAGATGGTGTGAATCTGCAGGTAGGTGGTTTGAGAGGAGATATGCACCTTTGATACAACTTTATCAGCAACACAAAAGGAAATGCCAGAACATAGGCACACCCCTTGTTCGTGCGTTCGGTCTGTTTAGGAGGAGCGGTAAGATTAGAGGTTTCCGCAATTTTCAGGAGCAGTTTTTTTACAGCCTGTTCTATTTTTGAATAAGGGAGTTTTTCCTTTGCTACATAAGTAAAACTTATGAGGATAGAAGCAGGGGCAAGAATATGTTTGTTAAGTCTGTATGCTTCTCTGATACGCCGTTTTAGAAGGTTACGATCTACAGCCCTTTTGAAAAGTTTTTTTGGGGCAATAACCATAATTTTGTTTGGAAGTCCGGGGTTTCCGGTTTCGTTTTTTTCAAACGAATATTTTGCAAGTAGCGGGAAACTTTCCACACGCCTTCCCTTAGACATAAGTCTGAGAATATCTGTTCTCGATTTAAGTCTTTCTGTTTTTGGGAATGTGTAAGAGTTTGGCATTTATTATTTCTTGCCTGCTTTTTTAGCAGTAACTTTTTTAGTAGCCGGCTTAGCAGTAACTTTCTTGGTAGCAGGTTTAGCCGCAACTTTCTTAGTAGCCGGTTTAGCCGCAACTTTCTTGGCAGCCGGTTTAGCCGTAACTTTCTTGGTAGCCGGCTTAGCAGCAACTTTCTTGGTAGTTGGTTTAGCCGCAACTTTCTTGGCAGCCGGTTTAGCCGCAACTTTCTTGGCAGCCGGTTTTGCAGCAACTTTCTTGGTAGCTGGTTTTTCGGCAGCTTTTTTTGAGGCTGGCTCTTCCGGCATTATAGTTTGCTTAAATTCGGGATTAAGTATCAACTGTTCAAGGGCGTTCGCAAGAGAAGGAAACTCCTTTGTTGGCCCTCCTATGGCATAATCAAGCCCGGCCTCTTGCATAGCCCTTCTGATACCGGCTCCAAAAGCAATAAACTTAGTGTTTTGTTGCTTGTATTGAGGAAAGTTATTCTTTAGAGAGGTAACGTCCAGAGCATTGTAAAAGGCTATCAGTTGATAGTCGCTGAGTTTGAGATCTTTTATATTGTTATCTATAAACTTTGCAACAACAGCAGAGGCAAATTTAAGATTAGCTTCTTGGAACATCTGAATCCATTCTGGATAGATACGGTCTGGAGAGGCTATCAGAATTTTTTCGTCTTTGTGCTTGTCGGCTTTAGCGAGTCTTACAACAGAAGCAAATGTTCCATCCCCAAAGAAAATTTTTCTCTTACGGTATATTATATGCTTTTGCAGATAGTACGACAAACTCTCTGATGTACAGAAATACTTTTGTGAGTCTGGAATCTTGATTCTCTGCTCGGCACACAACTGAAAGAAAGCGTCTATTGTTCCTTTTGAAGTGAATACAATAGCGGTATAGTCTGGAATATTGATTTTCTGTGCGCGAAATTCCCTCAAAGACAGGGGTATCATGCTAAAAAACGGCCTAAAGTCTATCTGAACATTGTACTTTTTTATCAGATTGGCATAGTGTGGATTAGCACTCGCAACACCGGGTTGTGCTATAAGTATCTTGTTAATCTTCATTTTAATATATATCTAAAAACAAGAATTGCCGGTAGCAATTCGAGGGTGCAAATGTACAAAATGTAGAAAAAAACAGAAAAATTGTTTTTAATAACAACCTTGGAGGCCATTACCAAAAAAATTATAAAAGGAATAGCACAGAGTGTTGCCCACAGCATATTTATTTTGCCTAAAAGTAAAAAAGCGGAGGCTATTATAACGTAATTGCTTCTTATTCTGTTTATAAAGCCAAAGGCAGTGGAATGGTTTACATAGTCTAAAATAGCCATAAAACCACTCATTACTGCAAAGTAACCTAAAATGCAGGCGAGTATAATAAAAAAGTATGTGGGCGATGGACTTAAAGCAAAAACAGCCGTTGGTAAAACAAATGCTACCGTTATTAGGCGAGATGTTCTTAGGGTAAGTTCGTCGTCGGCCTCAAACTGTTTTCTAAGATTCAGAGCAGCCCTGAAAGCCGTAATGATGCCCTCTACAATTCTTTCGGAAGCTATAAGGAAGAATATAATCAGAAATAGTACAATACAACCATCTGCATATTGCTCGCCCCTTGTCTTGGCTTTGAAAACCACAGGAGGCTGTGTTGTAGAGGTGATTTTATGGGCAGCCCATACTTGTGTTATCGTAGAGTCTTCTGCAATCGCAGATAGGGGAGAATAGGGGTAATTCTCCGGAGCATAAGAACTCCGATTGTTAATAAGAGTATCAATAGGATTATGTACAAACTGCTGAAGCATAAATCTTAATTGCCTCTCTTGGCATTATATCCGTCTTGCAGTAGAAGCGTTACTATCTTGTCTCTGAAATCGCCCTGAATAATAATTTGCCCGTCTTTTACACTACCTCCTACTCCACATTTGGTTTTGAGCTTTTTGCCAAGCTCCGCAAGATCCTCTGAGTTGCCGCAAAACCCTTTTACCAAAGTAACCTGCTTGCCGGCTCTTCCGCTTCTGTCTATGGAAACAATGAGCTTTTGCTTATTTGGAGGTAGAGTTTGAACATTATCGCTTTGTTCTCCGATGTCGTATTGGAAGTTTGGGTTTGTAGAAAAAACCACTCCATCTCTTTTTTTCCAGTCGTTCTTGGCCATATCCAGCAAATTTGCAGCAAAGATAATCAGAATTATACTTAAAACTCTATCTTTGCGGAACACTCACAAATAAAGAACAGATGGATTTCAAGAAATTCAACAGGCTTAACAATATCGTGGCACTAATAGTGCTTGCGATAGCATCTTTTACATATTTGTCCACGATAGAACCTACGGTTAGTTTTTGGGATTGCGGAGAGTTTATAGCTTCTTCGTATAAGCTTGAAGTAGGGCACGCACCGGGCAACCCAACTTTTCAGGTAATAGCACGCTTCTTTACCATATTTGCAGATAAAGAACATGCGGCAATGATGGTGAACGCCCTTAGCGCACTATGCTCTGCACTAACCATAATGCTTTTGTATCTGACTATAGTTCACCTTGCCCGCAGGCTTGTAGAAAAGCAGTCTGGGAACAATATTTTTACAGACAGCTCTATAGTTATCAAGATAATGGGAGCCGGAGTAGTAGGGGCTTTGGCCTATTGTTGGTCTGATACATTCTGGTTCTCGGCGGTGGAAGGAGAGGTTTATGCCATGAGTTCTCTGGCAACAGCTTTGGTATTTTGGGCTATATTAAAGTGGGAAGAAAAAGCAGATGAACCTTATTCCAACAGATGGTTGGTGTTAATAGCCTTTATTATGGGGCTTTCTATCGGGATTCACTTGCTGAATTTGCTTACTATCCCTGCTCTGGGTATGATTTATTATTTCAGAAAATATAAGGTTACCACGTGGGGGGCTATTAAGGCATTTTTGGCATCTTGTCTTATTCTGTTTGTGATAAATTGGGGTATCATACCTTACCTTCCGGCTATGTCTGCCTTTGTAGACAGGATTTTTGTAAACGGGTTGTCGCTCCCTAAAAATAGCGGTGCAGCATTTTTTGTTCTGTTGGTAGTGGCAGGCTGTTTCTTTGGGGCATACAGGGCATATAGGCGAGGCAGTGTTTTATGGAATACTGTATTTCTTTGTATTTTATCCATCACCATAGGGTACTCTCTGTTTGCCGTAATAGTTATAAGATCTTCTGTAAATACTCCAACAAACGAGTATCAGCCAGATAATCCTTATACTCTTGTAAGGTATTTGAATAGAGAACAATATGGTTCAGCTCCGTTGCTTTATGGGCAAACCTTTAAATCTCGGATGACGGATGTGGTAACTCCTGAGTATTACAACTACGATAATGCTTCAGGCAAGTACATACTCTTAGACGCTCCGGCACAGCCAGAATACACCGACAAGGTTTTATTCCCGAGAATGTGGTCTTCTTCAGACCCTTCTTTTGAGAAGTTTTATGAAATGTACACCGATGGTAATGGCAACAACATACCATCCGGTGTTGATAACATCAGGTATTTCATAAACTACCAGATGAATTTTATGTATTGGAGATACTTCTTCTGGAATTTTGTGGGAAGGCAGAACGATTTGCACGCCTCCGTGCCAGGCGATATATACAAAGGTAATTGGGAGAGCGGTATAGGGTTTATAGACAGGGCTCACTTAGGCGACCAATCAGAGGGTCCGGCTTATATAGTAAACAGTAAGTCAAAGAATCATTTTTACTTTTTGCCGTTTATACTTGGCATTATAGGTCTGTTGTATCAACTTCGTAACGATAAGCGCAATACACTTGCCACCTTCTTGTTGTTCTTCCTTACAGGTATAGCGGTTGTGCTGTATTTGAATCAGCCACCGTATCAGCCAAGAGAGAGAGATTATGCTTATGCCGGTTCTTTCTATGCCTTTACAATTTGGATAGGACTGGCTGTTCTGTGGGCTGCCGATAAACTGGAGAAGTTGCTTAAAAACAACAAAATGGCATCTGCGGCAATAGCTTGTTTGCTATGTGTAGCGGTTCCGGTGCAGATGGTATCTCAAACATGGGACGACCACGACCGCTCTAACAGGCGCACTTGTAACGATTTGGCATATAATTATTTAGCACCATTAGGGAAGAATGCTATTATTGTAACTCATGGAGACAACGATACCTTCCCGCTATGGTATATACAAGAGGTGGAAGGAGTGCGTACAGATGTAAGAATTATGAATACTTCTTTGCTCGGCACAGATTGGTATATAGATCAGATGAAGTGTCAGCAGTATGAAAGCTCTCCGGTTCCTTTTACTTTGGAAAAGAAAGATTACTACTATGGTAAAAATGATTTTGTACCGGTTGCAGATTACCTCAAAGAACCCGTAATGGCCAGCGAGCTTATAGCCATTCTGAAAGATCCGTCTGTGAAAGTGCAAATGGGCGATGGCAAGCAGCATAACATTATAGCCGGACACCGTTACAAGATAGCTGTAGATAAAGAGAACGTAAAGAAATATGGAATAGTTTCTCCAAAAGATTACGATAAGATTTTAGATACACTTGAATTTGCAATACCAGAAGGAGTAAATAATATAGACAAAACATCTATGATGATTATAGATCTTTTGTCTAACTACAAATGGGATAGGCCATTATACTTCCTTCAAAGAGGTGGCGATATCAATGTAGGCATAAGGGATTATCTCCAGTGGGAGGGCTTTGGCTACAAGTTTGTTCCTATAAAGAGCAATACAGGTTATCGTGCTGAGAATATAAACCAACACCCTGGCTCTGAGGTAATGTACGATAGGGTTATGAATACCTATAGGTTTGAATCGTTGTCTGCCGATATGGCTGTAGATTATCAGAATATGCTAACTTTTGGGTCGTTGCTTTCTGTAAGGGAACTAATGGTTAATACAGCCAAGTTGCTGATTCTCGACAATGAACCGGATAAGGCCATAGAAGTTTTAGACAGAATGCAGGCCGTTATGCCAGCTAAAAATTTCCCTTTGAACATTTCTGCAATTTCTTCTGTAAACGACATGGCTATTTTGGATGCAATTGGCCTGTATCTTGCTTGCGGAGAAACTCAGAAGGGAGAAGAATTGGGCGATAAGTTTGTAGAAGAAACTATGCAGCATATAATTCTTTTTACAAAGCCACATAAAGGAGAAATATACTCATGGGAAAAAATACAGAATAACTTATATTATCTGATATTTGTAGCAGATTCTTATAAGTCTGCCGATTTGAAAGACAAGGCAAATAAGATATATGCTATGGCAAACTCCTATGTAAAAGCCTTTACCGGTAGCGATGCACAGGATTTAGAAAAAGAAGACATAGATACCTCGGAGGTTATATAAGCATATTACACCCTCTTAGTTCGGCGTTAGCTATGCGCCCGTCAACAGTAAAAGGCCGATGGAGACTTTGCATACCATTGGTATTTGTCAGAAGTCTTCCTCGGTCTTCGGTTTCTATAAAACAGCACGAGTAGATATTGCACAGGTCTATTATGTTAAGCCCTCCAGACGGGAGGCAAGAATCCTCATCAGCATAAACCTTAAACGGATCTTGAAGATCTCTCACAAGAACTTTCATCCATGGAGGAGTAGAGAAGATACCCTCTATATTGGTAGAATAGGCCTGAGATAGCAGCTCGCACATACCGTACTCGGAATGTATTTCCTCGCAGCAGAAACCATGCTCAAGCATTTTGTGAAGATGCTCTCTCGATAGTTCTTCCCTGCGTTTTTTCATGCCGCCTGTTTCCATTACGATGGTATTGCAGAAAATAGCTTTTCTTTCAGAAGCATCTGAAATTTCTTGTGTTACGTATGTAGCAAAATCGAGCAGTGCAAAGCTGACGCCAAGCAGGATAGTCTTGCGTTTACTTGTTTTGGCAAGTCTTTTCAGCGTACTGAGCAGCTCGTTATGATTATATAAAAAGAAACCCCCTTCCGCCCCGTATTCTTTAGTGTCTGCTATAAGTTTCTCTGCCATGTAGATTAGAGACGAGCCTTCTCTTTCCATGTAAGATGGTAGCAGAGCCAGCAGGTTGTAGGAGCCACTTTCTCCATAAAATTTCTTGAAACATTCCTCAAAACTTCTTTCATATAGCTTGATATCCGAAACAATATGATGAGAAGGCTTCATCCCTGTAGTTGCGCTGGAAAAAAACACTGTAGGGCTTTCATTTTGGCAAGCAGAAATCTCTGTAAGTACATCGCAACTCTTAAATAGGCGGATAGGGAGAAACGGAATCTCCTCTACAGACGATGGTTGAAAGTCTGCCTTGCCAATAAGTCTTAGATATTCGTAATATACCTTGCAATATCTTTTCTGTAGTTCGTATGCCTGCAATGCCAAAGAGCAGAAGGCTGGCATGCTGATATTCCTAAGATTATCCAGCAAAAAAACTCTATCTGTATATTGCTCGATATCTGTCATCTCTATAGTGCTTTTTTATAGTGCTTTTTCTTTGGATAGTCTGTTTATGTTTGTTAGCTGGTCTATATACTTGGTATCTTTCCAAAGGCGCGGTACTTTATTTTGTCCTCCGACTTTTCCTCTGGAAACCATCCACTTGTAGAAGGTACCTGGGGCAAGTGGTTCAATTTTCAGCCTCTGCATAGTGGAGTTAGGGGAGCGTTTTGCTTCATAGTCTGAATTTACCTTCTGAATTTCCATGTCTAAAATTTCGGCAAACTCATCCACTGCTCTCTGGCTAAAAAGGTGGCTGTGTGGATTATAAAGAGGATTATCAAATTCTATAGCCCATAAATGATAGCCTCTTGTAAGAGTACTGTCTTGTTCAGATTTTTTATCGCCGATGCTCATAAAGCACGGAGCTGCAGTAAAATCTGTAATGTTGAGGTTTATTTTTGCGGCAGCTGCAGCCAATGCTTTTTCTGCATTATTTATCATTAGTTCTTCTCCAAAAGCATTGATGAACATTTTTGTTCTGCCCACAACAAGTAGTTTATATGGTGTTGTAGAAGTGAATCTTACGAGGTCTTCCGGCATGTATCTCCATAGTCCGCCTACGGTAGAAATTACAATTGCATAATCTATGTCGGTTTTTACGCCCTCTAACGGAACTATGTAAGAATTATCGCCTTGCAGAGCTTCGTTCAGTTTTGAAAACGGAATAAATTCATAGAATATGCCGTTGTTTGCTGTAATTAGCATCCCATTTCCGCCCTCAAAAGAATCCTGAAAGGCGAAGTAGCCTTCCGAAGCATTGTAGTTTTCTAAATAGTGCATGTTAGCGGAAGGGAAGAGCTTGCGATAAATCTCTCTATAAGGCTCAAAACTAATGCCTCCATGCATGAATAACTCCATTTTTGGCCAAACTTCCATTATGTTGTTTTTTCCGGTATATTCCAAAATCTTGTTCATAAGTACAAGATTCCAGCTTGGTACTCCGGAGAAATTGCTCACGTTTTTGCGCGTGCTTTCTTTGCATATAAGTTCTACCTTGGTTGCAAAGTCTGCAATAAGGGAAGTTTTTTTTGAAGGGGTGCGCAGCAGTTCAACAGTCGCCGGCGAATTGTTGAGCATAACGGCTGAAAGGTCTCCTTCAAATATTTTGGGAAATCCCGAAGAATGTTCTGTTACAGTGGGTGTTACGCTTCCTCCAAGGGTTAGGGCGCAGGTGGAGAATATGTGAGTATCGGGATTCAGGGCAGCATAATTCATCAGCATCATTTTCATTCCCTTGAAGTGAGTTTCGTACAGCGAATCTGGAGTAATGGGAATAAATTTGCTCTTATCTGAAGAAGTGCCGCTACTTTTGGCAAACCATTTTACTTTCTGATTCCAGAGTACATAATCTTCTCCTTGCCTGATACGAGCTATGTAGGGAGCAATATCATCATATTTTGAAATTCCCACACGGTTCTGAAAATCACTCAGGGAATATATGTTGTTAAAATCGTGCTCTTTGCCGAATGCAGTTTGTTTTCCGCATTCCATAAGGCGATGGAATATGTGCTGCTGCATTTCGGGGGCTCTTGTTCGGCTCTTTTCAATATCTTTCAGATAGCCTCTGCCCCAGGCAAGAACAGCCTTGTTAATGGTGCGTGCAACTATATTCTTCATATTAGTTCCCAAGATATGAAAAATTTGGATTATCTCTAACAGAAGAGCTCTCGCAGAATAGGCAGAGATTTAAGCTCTGTACGCAAAGAAGTATGGAAAGAGAGGTAGTCTATTATTCTTCCGAGAAACCTATTTCTGCTTTCTCCATTGCATTTTATATTCTCCAACGCAGTAAGAGGGGTGGAAAGTATTTGGTGCAAAAGCCGAGAGTCCTCGGGCAGAAAGCACAGAGCCTCTGTGTAATCTCTGGAAAAAGTACCTCTCCCTACATTAAAATGGGGAGTGTTTTCTGAATAGTTGTCTTCCGGCATATAACCCAGTATCTTACACAGATTAACAGCAAAGTGCAGATGAAAATTCTCCACTCCCTCTTCTATGGCATCCAGAAGTAACACCGAGTTAGATAGAAACGCAAACATAGAAGAATCAGGAGAACTTTCTCTTACGGTTCTAAGCAGTAGTTCACACATAAAGAGCGAAATAGCTCCTTTGCGAATGTCGGTCTTCAGGTTATAGAATGGAGATATTTGTACAGCTTCTTTGATAACAGGCATAGAGGAGCCTTCTTGGTGGCGTGAAAACAAAACCACATCCAGTATGCTGAGCGGAAACATCATAGTGCTTCTCAGCTGCTTGCCCTTTGCAAAAAAATAGCAGGCTATCCTGCCCCTCGTTTCTGAATAACATTGTACAACCATCCCGGAATCGGAATGTTTAATGGTATGTAAGACTATTATGCGGTTCTTTGAAAGCATAGAGTAAATATAGCAGAAACAGAATGTTAAAGATTAGCTAAAAAGTCTGCTAACTTACGCATTGCAATACCTCTATGTGAGATTGCATTTTTTTGAATATCAGTCATTTCTGCAACAGTGCACGAGAATCCGTCGGGAATAAAGATAGAGTCGTATCCAAAACCCTTGTCTCCGGTTTCCTTTTCGGCAATGGTGCCGTTCATACAGCCTTCAAATGTATATAAAGAGCCTTTGTGTATGAGGGTTACAACAGTACGGAACCTTGCGCTACGGATATTCCCGTTATTTTTATTTACCCTTGCAAGTTCATTCAAGAGCTTTGCACGGTTGGCGGCATCGTTATGCTCATTGCCTGCATATCTTGCAGAATACACCCCGGGAGCACCGCCCAAAGCAGCAACCTCAAGAGCTGTGTCATCTGCAAAACAACTCTTGCTAAACAGATTAAAGATAAATCTACACTTCATTTCGGAATTTTCGTCTATGGTATCTCCGGTTTCGGGAATTTCTCCAGTAAAGCCAAGATTTTTTGGCATAATTAGTGTAATATCTTTACCCAGTATGTCCGAAGCTTCCCTTAGTTTGTTCGGATTACCGGTAGCAAAAATCAGCTCCATAAAATAAGTTTTATACAATCAAAGTTAGCAAAAGTTTGATTATTTTTGAGAATAAACCTTTATTCAACAGTTATGTTCAGAACAAAGTTATTATCGGCCGCAATTAAAGTTGCTCTTGTTTCTTTGATTATCTTGGGCAAACCCTCTGTAACCAATGCTCAAAACCGCAACTTTAAGCTCACTCAAAGTCTTGAAATTCAATATAGTATTCTCCGCACATTAGCAACGGAATATGTAGATACCGTAAATTTTGCAAAAATTATAAACCGAGGCATAGATGCTATGCTGGAGACCGTAGATCCCTACACGGAGTATGTGCCGGAAGAAGATCAGGATGCTATAGAAATGATAACTACCGCATCCTATGGAGGTATAGGTGCCACTATACGCAAAGATTCTTTGGGGGTTATGATAGTGCAGACATACGAAAATTCGCCGGCAATAAGATTTAATTTAGAGCCTGGAGATATAATAATGAAGATAGACAATGTAGATATAAGCCAACTATCGGTGGAAGAATGTAGCAAACGAATGAGGGGCAACCCTTCTACCAAGGTTAAGTTTACAGTAAAAAAGGGGCGCACCGGACAAATAGAAGAAAAGTTTATTACAAGAGACAGGGTTCATACTTCCGATGTTCCTTATTACGGCCTTCTTAAATTTCCGCAAGGCAGCAAACTTATGCAAGACAGCTCTATAGCCTATTCAGGAGACGTTCCCGTAGGTTATATTAAGTACAGCAGTTTTACCCTCAATGGCTCAGAAGATGTGCGCAAGGCACTGATAAACCTAAAACAACAAGGGGCAAAGCGCATAGTATTGGACCTTAGAGGTAACAGCGGTGGTCTTATGGACGAAGCCACAGATATTGTTTCTCTGTTTGTGCCAAAGGGAACATTAGTAGTTAGCGCCCGAGGTAGGGGAGAAGACAGTAATTTTACTTGTGTAACAGACAAAAATCCGGTGGACACTCTTATACCTCTCCTTGTTCTTACAAATTCATCTTCCGCCTCTTCTTCCGAAATAGTGGCAGGTGCCCTGCAAGACTTGGATCGGGCTGCCGTTATGGGTTCTCGCACATTTGGCAAAGGTTTGGTACAGAGTTTCAGGCCAGTGAGTTACGGAGGTAAATTAAAGCTTACCATAGCAAAATACTATACCCCAAGTGGCAGGTGTATTCAAATAATGGATTATAGTCATCGTAATCCCGATGGTAGCGTTGGGAGTATTCCAGACTCTCTTAAAAAGGCTTTTAAGACAAAGAAAGGGCGTACTGTGTATGATGGTGGAGGTATTGCTCCCGATGTTGAAGTATCGGGCTATGCCTATAGCCGTCCGGCATTAGCCTTATCGTTGAATGGAATTTTGGAGGAGTATGCAATAGAGTTCTATAAGAATAATCCAAATGTAGCAGAGTTTGTTCGTTCTGAAACAACGCTCCTTAATGCCACACAGGCGGATATTGAGAAAAGCGCTTCTTTCCGAATGACAGATGCTCAATATAAAGAGTTTGTAGATTATGCCGCACTTCGCAATTTTGATCATCGTACGGTAGCAGAAGTTATTTTTGATCAAATGGTTAGGGGAGCAAAATCCGAGGGTTTATATGAAAAAGATAAAGAAGTTTATCAGCAGCTTTCAGATAAGGTAAAGCTGTCTAAGCAAGAGGTTCTCTATCTTTATCGCAATGAAATACAGCCACTTTTAGAAGAGGAAATTATACAGAAATACTCGCTTACCGCTCCACGCGTGCGGCATTTGCTGGATTACGATATTCAATTATGGCGCGCCCTATGTGCCTGGGAGTAATTTCAGGCCTTTTGCCAAATGTAGATTTTATCTGAGCGGCGGAGCTTTTCGGCTATTGGAATAGAACAGAGTTCGCCTTTAACGGCTTTGCGTACGGGTTTTAGATCTACTCTTATCTCTGTAACAGTATGTTCTATACAACCAGTAGAAGGGCCTATTATGAGAATTTCTTCTCCTACATTTATTTCTCCTGCCTCTATTAAAACTTCTGCAACGCCGAGCTTTGAGAAGTAATTGGTAATTTTTGCGGCATAAACTTTCTTACGATTAGCCTTGTTGCCATAAACCTCGCTCCATTCGCCCAGTTTTGCTCCGAGGTAGTAACCGTCCCAAAAACCCCGGTTGAATACCCCGGAAAGCTTCTCTTTTAGCTGTAGTTTCAGTTCTGCATAACTGCCAGCTTTTGTATTTATGGTGCAGGCATCGGCGGCTTGGCGGTAAGCTGCGGTTACAATCTTTACATACTCTGCACTACGAGCCCTGCCTTCTATCTTAAAAACGCTAACGCCGGCCTCTATGATTTTGTCTATGAATTCTATGGTACACAAGTCTTTAGGACTCATTATGTACTTGTTATCAATATTCAGTTCTCTCTCCGTTTCGAGGTCTGTTACCCTGTAGCCCCTGCGGCAAAGCTGATAGCAACTGCCACGGTTTGCGGAGGCGTTGTATTCTTGCAGGCTGAGGTAGCATTTTCCTGATATAGACATACACAAAGCTCCGTGCACAAAGAGCTCCAACCTAAGTAGTTGACCGCTTGGTCCGCATATTTGTTCTTCTTTTATCCTGCGGCTTATATCGGCAATCTGAGGCAGTGTCAGTTCACGAGCCAGCACTATAACATCTGCAAACTGTGCATAGAATTTTGCAGCTTCAAAATTTGAGATATTCATCTGGGTAGAGATATGGATTTCTATATCCATACTTCGGGCCATGGTAATAACTGCCATATCTGAAGCTATAACTGCAGAAATACCGGCTTCTTTAGCGGTCTGCAAAGTCTTTTGAACTTCCTCTAACTCAGTCTGATATACAACAATGTTGAGAGTGAGGTATGTCTTTATTCCATGCTCTTTGCAGATGCGAACAACTTCTGCAAGATCTTCGTTGGTAAAGTTGTTGGCCGAGTGGCTTCTCATATTGAGGTTCCCCACTCCAAAATATACTGAGTCGGCCCCTCCTTGTATGGCCGCCATAAGGCACTCGAAGTTGCCCGCCGGAGCCATTATTTCTATATGCTTGGTCTGATTCATAGTCGTGTTTTTACAACTAATGTATTTTCTTGATGAACTTTGCCGGCACACCGCCAACTACGGTCATTGGAGCTACATCTTTAGTAACTACTGCCCCTGCGGCAATAATAGCTCCATCGCCTATAGTAACTCCTTGTAAAACAGTTGAATTAGAGCCTATCCACACATTTTTTCCTATGCGAATGGAGGCCGATTGCATACCAGCCCGCTTGGCAGGGTCTTCTAAGTGGTTGAGAGTGGCAAGCACCACATTATGCCCAATAAGGCTTCCTTCGCCTATGAAGATACCGCCCTGATCCTGAAACTTACATCCCATATTAATAAAGACACGTTCTCCAATAACGGTATTAACTCCACAATCTGTATAAAAAGGAGGGAAAAGCCCCAAGTCTTTAGGTAATGTCCTATTCATCAACTCTTCCAATAAGGAATGAAGTTCTTCCGGTGAGTGGTATTTGCCATTGATTTCTGCTGTAATCTTTAGGGCGCGCTGGCTTAGCGAATGAAACATTTGGTGTATAGGACTCCATCCCTCTATGTTTCTCGGAACAGCCATATATTCCCTGAATTCGTCTATAGTCATACAATGCATGTCTTTTTTAGAATCTCTCGTCAAAATTTCTGCAAATTTAATTTTTTCAACAGAAGAATTTATGGGTGCTTAATGTATCATAAATAAAAAAAGATGCCACATGTTAACGTAGCATCTTTTTAAGTGATATATTTTAAAAATACTATTCTGCCAAAGCTTCGTCTATAGCCTTTTCAACAGCCTCTTTTGTGCTCTCTTCATTTAAGCTGTTAACAACTTCGGTCTTAAAAGCATCGCCCAAAGCCTTGTATTTAGGAGCCCAATAGAAGTAATAGATGCAGAAGTATGCAATGGCAAGTACAACAGCAGCAATGGCAATGCCTTTGCTCTTTTTGTTGCCGAAGCAGCCAATAAGACCGAAAATTAAAGCCAAGGCAGCGAAAATCCAGCCGAGCCAGTTAAGAAAAGGAAACCAAATGAAAAGGATACCGAGAATACCCATAACGAGACCTGCTACACCGAGGCCATTACCTTTTTTTGCAGTTTGTTCCATAGCTAATTTAGGCACTTGTATGTGTCGTGCGCAACATTATGTTAATAAATAAATATGAATGTTTTCTTTCTGTTGCTTGTGCAAATATAGTAAAATTTTATTTTCCCCCGACTTATTTCTTTCGAGTAACAAGGGTGGCTGCAAACGATTCTATTTGTTCTTTTTGCATATTGCTAAGATTCAGGCTACTTAGAGAAGTTAGAGCCTCTTGGTACAAAGAATTTATGGTTTGGAGGGCTTTGGCATCTATATTAAAGTTGCAGTAGAATTCTTTTACTGCTTTAATTTTTTCCTCTGCCCGGCTGTTGTCCATATTAAGCAGCTGTTGGAGTTTGGTTGCAGAAGCCTTATCCTTATTAGCTTCTTCTAAGCACTTGATTAGCAACCAAGTCTTTTTGTTGTTGATAATATCGCCGCCAACTTTTTTGCCAAAGATACTTTCTTCTCCAAAACTATCGAGATAATCGTCTTGAATCTGAAAAGCCAATCCGAGCTTGTAGGCAAAATCGTAAAAGCCCTGATATATGGTCTTGTTTACTCCTGCTATAATAGCTCCCATGCTTGCGGCGCAAGCCAGCAAAACGCTTGTTTTAAGACCTATCATATTTATATATTCATTCAAAGACACGTTGTCTCTGGCCTCAAAATCCATATCGAGCTGCTGTCCTTCGCATACTTCTATGGTGGTTCTTGTAAAAAGACTAAGAGCCTCTTGCAAGTGCTCTTTCGGAGCCTGATTCAACATTTTGAAAGCCCAAAGGCACATAGTATCGCCAGATAAAATAGCCGTGTTGCTGTTCCATTTACGGTAAACAGTTGGCATACCTCGTCTTATGTCTGCTCTGTCCATAATATCATCGTGGATTAGAGTAAAGTTATGGAACACCTCCAGGGCCATTGCAGGAGTTAATATATGGCTTCCGATATCGTCTTTGTATAGGTTGTAGGTAAGCAGGCATAATCTTGGCCTTAGCCTTTTGCCCCCCATATCCATCATGTATTTGAGCGGAGTATAAAGCCCGGCGGGCTCTGCAGGCCATATTAGATTCTCAGCCTCTTGGTCTATGATTTTATATAGTTGTTCAAGTTGTAACATACATAATTTAACTTTCAAAAGATTGCTCTCAATATTGAGCGTCTAAGTTATAATCTTTTTTGAGATATCTTCAAACTTAGTTTACAATAAAAGGAGATTGCCAAATAATGCGGCAACCTCCTTTAAGTTCAGTAAACCCTATTAGAGCTTTATTCAGAACACCTTCTTGCTGGCACTTATGGTGTTGTTTGAGTTAGTATGAATGTGGCAAATGAGCCTTTTGCACTTCTTCCTGCTATCCAAAGCTTAAACTTGAGATTTGAAGGCAAGCCATCGAACACAATAGGGTCTCTAAAGTTCTCTATTTTGGTGCCCTGGTTAAAAATCATTTCTGCTGTCAAAACTTTAGAAAAGTCTGAAATCCCCTCATACATAAGGATGTATTTAACCTCATCTACATTTTGAAGATTGTTCATATTAACTGTAAATGAAGAGCTTGTAGGAGTTCCAACTAAAGACAGGGAAAATGTAACTTTATCAGAATCTTTTTTGTGCTTTGAGCAAGCAACAAATAGTGCAGATACTAAAACTGCAGCCAACATTAAAAATACTTTTTTCATAATTCTAAGTTTAATTAAAAATTTGCAATGTGTTTATGCAAAGATAATAAAAATAAGTTATATAGTAAAAATGAACCGTTTTTTATTCGTCTCCTTCTCTATACTTGCCGCCGTCTTCTAACATAGCTATGTAGGAGTCGTATCGCAATGGAGAAATTTCTCCTCTTTCTACAGCTTCCTTTACTGCACAGCCTGGTTCATGGGTGTGCGTACACGGAGCAAAGCGGCAATTGTCTTCTACTTTCAGCATCTCTGGAAAATAATTGCTGAGCTCCTCTTTGGAGAAATCTACCAAGCCAAACCCTCTGATACCAGGGGTATCTACAACAAAGCCTCCGCAAGCAAGTGGATGCATCTGATAAAAGGTGGTTGTATGCTTGCCCTGTAAGTGTGCCTGAGAAATTTCAGCAACTTTAATATTAAGAGAAGAATCCAAAGCGTTAATCAAGGAACTCTTACCAACTCCGCTCTGTCCGCTGAATAGAACCACCTTGTTTTTACATAAAGATTTTAGTTGCTCTATGTTAAAGCCGGTTTTAACTGAGGTTTCTAATACTTCATATCCGGCCTTCTTATATATCTGAATAAAACCGGCGGCCATTTGAGCAAGTTCTTCATCTGCAAGATTCTCATATTGCAGTATTTCTGAACAGGTTTCAATGCCTGTAACATTATCAGTCGCTACTGCAACCGGCCTCTCTTGCCCTCTGTATAAGTCTGCTTTGTTCAGCAGTATTGTAACAGGAACCCCATAGGCTTGGCAGGTAACAAGAAAACGATCTACAAACTGTAGCTTTATTTCCGGTTGAGTTAATGTCAGAACCAAGAAAACTCTGTCTATGTTTGCTGCAATAACATGATTCTGTCTGGAAAGATTGGCGGAGCGTCTTACTATGCAATTTTTACGATCGTGTATTTCTGTGATGGTAAAGCCACCAAAACCATCACCCTCAAAATCTACTATATCTCCTACCGCTATGGGATTGGTGGAAGACGAACCTTTCAGGCGTAACTTGCCGCGTACCACTGCCGTAAATGGCTTCCACTCTGGCAATCGGCTCAACAAGTAGTGGCTTCCGGTGTGCTTTACAACCACCGCTGTTCCTATTTGGTTCTCGTTGTTTCTATCCAAAACATGCGCTTCTCCATTCTTCATAACGTTTGATATATTCAAGTACGTTTGAAAGTTCAAATTTAAGAATCTGTTTCGATTTACCCTATAGATTTTGAGGAGAGCAAGTTTTTATCTTATCTTGCAATTGAAAAGTTTGCAGATAGGGTATATATGAATAAAAAGGTTCTCAAGTTAGCGATTCCCAGCATATTGGCTAATATAACGGTTCCTTTGGTAGGAATAGTTGATGTGGGGGTCAGTGGACATATAGGCGATGCGGTGGCTATAGGCGGAATGGCTATTTCTACAATGCTTTTCGATTTACTATACTGGAATATGGGCTTCTTGAGGATAGGAACAGGCGGGATGATAGCTCAATCTCTCGGCAGAAGAGATTTCTATTCGGTGATGAAAGTTTTTACACAAGGCATAGGTACGGCTCTTGGTATAGCGGCTGTTATATTTGCAATACAGTATTTGTATATAGATGTGGCTCTTAGATTTATACAGTGTTCTCCAGAGGTTGCCGATTATGCACGTCAATACTATTTTATTAGGATTTGGGCAGCCCCGGCCACTCTTTCTCTGTTTGTTTTCAAAGGTTTTTTTATAGGAATGCAGAATGCTATAAGCCCTATGATTGCAGACATTACAGTAAATGTTGCCAATCTCGGCCTGAGCCTTTTGTTTGCTGTTAAGATGGGTATGGGCTTTAAGGGAATAGCCTGGGCAGTACTCTGTGCTCAATACCTTGGCTTGTTCCTTTGTATATTATTGTTTCTGATATATTATCACAAGTTGTTCAGATATGTAAACCTCAAACAATCTTTACGGCTTAAAGATATGGGACAATTCTTTTCTGTAAATGGTAATTTGTTTGTTAGAAGTGTTTGCTTTTTGTTTATATATGTGGGCTTTACATCGTTAAGTGCAGGCTACGGCGATACCATGCTGGCGGTAGGTACAATAATGATGAAACTTCTGATGTTGTTCTCTTTCTTTATAGATGGGTTTGCCTATGCAGGCGAGGCTCTTGTAGGTAAATATATAGGAGCAAAGGATTCTGTAGGCATGAAAATATCTGTTAGGGTTATATTCCGCTGGTGCTTTTGGATATCTGCAATTTCTACCGTTGTATATATGGCAGCAGGGCGGCAGATGGTTGCAATTATGACAGATAAAATAGATGTGATAGAGGCCTCTGCACCATTCCTTGTGTGGTTATGGGTAATGCCGGCTCTTTCTACGGCAGCCTTTGTTTGGGATGGTATTTATGTAGGAGCTACTGCAACAAAATGGATTATGTGGGGTATGATATGTGCTGCTGCTTTGTTTTTTGCCGCTTACTATACGCTGCATCCTTGGTTTGGAATACAGGCTCTATATGCTGCCTACATGTTACATGTTACAGTCCGCAGCCTATGGATGTACATATTTAGGAAGCGTGCAGTGTATTGTAAAATTTCTGTTTTGTAAAAAATCCTTAGTTTGTTATATTTGCGCCCGTTATGGAGGGAAACTGGCTTTACAATCTGTTTTTAGGAGCAGGAGTTGCTCATTCTTTGTTAGTTATCGCTATTGTAATAGCAATAGGCGTAGCATTGGGGCATTTCAAAATTAAAGGACTGACCCTTGGTACCACATGGGTGCTGTTTGTGGGTATTGTATTTTCTCATTTTGGCCTGCGGGCAGATGCCGCAATCTTGTCTTTTGTAAAAGACTTTGGTCTGATATTATTCGTATATGCTATCGGTTTGTCTGTGGGGCCAAACTTTTTTTCATCTTTCAAAAAAGGCGGTCTTGCCTTAAATGGTTGGGCTGTATTGATAGTGTTGGGAGCCTGCGTGTGTGCTTATCTTATACATAAAATAACTGGAACACCTTTACTCACCATGGTGGGCGTAATGCAGGGAGCTGTTACTAATACGCCAGGATTAGGAGCTGCTCAGCAGACAGTTACAGATATGTTGGAGACAACAGGTTCAGCGGCGGGAGCATCGGCTGCAGCAAGCAGTTCGGCTTCTGCTCTGGTAGAAGATTTAAGCCTTGGATATGCTGTGGCCTACCCGCTCGGAGTGGTGGGTATAATACTCTCTATACTGATACTCAGGGTGCTGTTAAGGGTGAATATACATACAGAAACAAAAAGGTTAGATTCAAAAGATGCTTCAAAAATTGCACAGCCGCAAATTCTTACATTTGAGATAACAGCAGGGAGTTTGGCAGATGGAGCTACTGTGCTCGATTTTCATCACAAATGCGGATTTAACTTTGTTCTTTCCAGAATAAGACGCAATGATATGTCGGTAGAAATACCTTCTTCGGGCACTTTGCTTGAAGCAGGAGAGAGGGTGAGGGTTGTTATTTCAAAGAAAGATCTGCAGCAGGCGGTGCCGGCTTTTGGACGCTTGATAGAAGATATGGGAGAGCACGATTGGAGTGTATTGGATAAACACTTAGTTTCTAAGAGAATTTCTGTTACCAAGAGAAATGTAGATGGCAAAGATCTGGAATCCTTAGCTATAAGAAGGGATTACGGAGTTAGTATAACAAGAATTTTGCGTACAGGCATTGAAATTGTGCCTATGCCTAATACAGATGTTTTTGTGGGAGATGTGCTCATAGCTGTTGGAAGCCAAGAAGATGTAGATAAAGTGGCAAATCTTTTGGGTAATTCGGAGAAGCGTCTTTATTCGCCGAGGATAGCTCCTATCTTTTGCGGAATAGCGTTAGGTGTGTTACTTGGCAGCCTACCTATACATTTTCCGGGTATGCCTCAGGCCGTAAAACTTGGTTTGGCCGGCGGCCCTCTAATAGTAGCTATTTTGCTGAGTTATTTTGGGCATAGGGTTGGTTTTGAGACATATACCACTCAAAGTGCCAATCTAATGCTTAGGGAGATGGGGCTTTGCCTGTTTCTTGCAGCAGTGGGATTAGGTGCCGGCGAGAATTTTGTACAAACCCTTACTGCAGGAGGTTACAAGTACGTGTTCTATGGTTTCCTTATTACCATATTGCCGCTTCTCATAGTTGGTCTTTTAGCAAGGCTTATATCCAAAACCAACTACCTTACGCTTATGGGACTTATTTCCGGTAGCACAACAGATCCTCCTGCACTGGCCTTTTCTTCAGAAACATCTGGCAATAGTTATCCGGCAATAGGGTATGCCACAGTATATCCTCTTTCTATGTTCTTGAGGGTGGTGGCTGCTCAGATACTTACCCTAATAGCCTTATCTTGAGATATTATACTTCTTTTTCATTCCGCCTTTGACACCGCAAGTCATCTTTTCTGATTCTTCGGCATGTCTTTCTTTGCAACAATTCTATTTTTATCCGTTACAAACGGATTTTTACTTATCTTTGTAAACGGTAAAATCAAAGCTATATGCAAAATCGCAATTTAGTTTCAATCTCAGACCTCACAAAGGATGAGATGCTCGCCTTACTCAAGCGGGCACAGGAATTTGAAAAGAACCCAAACCAGCACATTTTAGATGGAAAGGTTGTGGGTTCTTTATTTTTTGAGCCTTCAACGCGTACTCGACTCAGCTTTGAAACTGCCGTAAACCGCCTTGGTGGGCGTGTTATTGGTTTTAGCGATGCGAGTACAAGTAGTCAGTCCAAGGGAGAAACATTAAAGGATACCATTATGATGGTAGCCAATTACGCAGATCTTATTGTAATGCGTCATCCTTTGGAGGGAGCAGCACGTTATGCAAGTGAGATTTCCAAAGTGCCTATCGTGAATGCAGGAGATGGTAGTAATCAACATCCTACTCAAACCATGCTCGATCTTTACACCATCTATCAAACGCAGGGTACGCTGGAAAATCTTACAATCACAATGGTTGGAGATCTTAAATATGGCCGTACGGTACATTCTCTTTTAGAGGCCATGCACTTCTTCTCTCCTAAGTTCATATTTGTGGCTTGCGACGAGTTGCGTATGCCTGCTCAGTACAAGGAGTACTGCAAAAAGCTGGGTATAGAATACGAAGAAACCAGAGAGTTTAACGAGGAGATTATAAACAAAACAGACATCCTATATATGACTCGTGTTCAGAGAGAACGCTTTAGCGATCTTATGGAATATGAGCGTGTAAAGAATATTTATACCCTAACTGCGAGCATGTTAAAAGGTTGTCGGAAAAATCTTAGGGTACTCCATCCGCTGCCACGTGTTACAGAAATAGCACAAGATGTAGATGATACGCCTCAGGCTTATTATTTTGAGCAGGCTTTAAACGGGCTTTATACTCGCGAAGCAATTCTTTGTCGTGCCTTAGGCCTTTAATATAAAACCACAAGAATCTTAAAATTGCAGCAGATGAATAATCAGACTAAAAAAGAACTTGCCGTAGCAGCATTGCAAAACGGTATTGTGATAGATCATATACCATGTTCTTCACTCTTTAAGGTTGTAAATATATTAGGCCTCGAGAACATAGAAAAGGGCATAACCATAGGCAATAACTTAGACAGCCGCAGTATGGGAAAGAAAGGGCTGATAAAGATTGCAGATGTGGAACTGCCAAAAGAAATCTTTAACCGTATAGCAGTTATTGCACCAAATGCGGTAATAAATATTATCAAAGATTATGAGGTGGTAGATAAGCATAGAGTGGAATTGCCAGAAAATCTGATAGATATAGTTAAATGCAACAACCCTAAGTGTATTAGCAACAACGAACCTATGCGCACCCAGTTCCATATTATAGACAAGAGTGCAAATGCTTTCAGATGCCACTATTGTGAACGCATAGTTAATCGGGAAAATGTTGTTTTGAAGTAGGTGTTTGTTTAGGCAGAGAGAGATTTTAGAGACAGATGCTTTAATTTTTTAAGAAGTTGTAGGAAATATCGGTAAAAATTATACCTTTGTGCCCTAATCATCTAATAACTTAAAAATTTATGCCAAAAAGCTTGTCTGGTAGAAGTTTCCTAAAATTGTTGGACTTTACCACAGAAGAAATCCAGTATCTATTGGAATTGTCAAAAGATTTCAAAAATCTTAAACGCAC